>RFSP01000031.1 GCA_009923895.1 Betaproteobacteria bacterium
CACCTACCCCTACTATGACGCGGCCACCGGCGGCCTGCGCTTTGAGGCGATGAAGGCGGCCTTGTTGGCGCTGCCCGCGCGTTCGGTGGTGCTGCTGCACGCTTGCTGCCACAACCCCACGGGGGTGGACTTGAGCGCGGCGCAGTGGCAAGAGCTCATTCCTGTCTTTCAGGATCGGCAACTGTTGCCCTACCTGGACCTGGCCTATCAGGGCTATGGCGAAGGCATCGAGCAAGACGCCTTTGCGGTGCGCGCTTTGGCGGACGCGGGACTGAGCTTCTTTGTGGCGAACTCGTTTTCCAAGAGCATGAGTTTGTATGGTGAGCGGGCCGGTGCGCTCAGTGTGGTGTGCACCAGCGCGCAAGAGGCACAACGTGTGCTCGGGCAGCTCAAAGCCACGGTCAGGCGCAACTACTCCAGCCCTGCCCTGCATGCGGCCGGCATCGTCGCTCGCGTCTTGAGTCAGCCCGACTTGCGGTCGTCTTGGGAGGCCGACGTCCGTCTCATGAGAGATCGAATCGCGGCCATGCGAAAAGCCGTTCACGCCGTGTTGACTCAAAAAAAACCGGGCCGCAATTTTCAGTACCTGCTCACGCAGCGCGGCATGTTCAGCTACACGGGCCTGTCGCCTCAACAAGTGGATCGCCTGCGCGAAGACTTTGGCGTCTACTTGGTGCGCTCGGGCCGCATGTGCGTGGCCGGCTTGAACACGGCCAATGTGCAGCGGGCTGCCAGCGCGATGGCCGCGGTGCTGGACTGACCGTCAGATACAGCGCCCCCCATCGACCTCCATGCACACGCCCGTGATCATGCTGGCCTCATCGCTGCACAAAAAGCACGCGGCATTGCCCAGATCCTGAGGTGTTGAAAAGCGCCCCAGAGGAATGCTGGCCAGAAACTTGGCTCGCACCTCGGGCGTGTCCTCGCCCATGAAGGTCTTGAGCATGGGAGTCTCGCCCGCCACGGGGTTGAGCGCATTGACCCGAATGCCAAAAGGCGCCAGCTCCACGGCACAGGCCCGCGTGGCGGTGATGACCCACCCCTTGCTTGCGTTGTACCAAGCCAGCCGAGGGCGCGGGCTCACCCCTGCAGTGCTGGCCATGTTGAGGATGACCCCCTGCCCCTGTGCCTTGAAGCGCGGCACCACTTCGCGCAGGGCCAAGTAGATTGACTTGGTGTTGAGGTTCATCAGGCGATCCCATTGCGCCTCGGGCAGCTCTTCCAGGGGCTGCGGCAGGTGCCCCATGCCGGCGTTGTTGACCAAAATATCGAGACCGCCAAAATGGGTTTGCGCGGCATCGAGCATGGCTTTGACATCGTGGGCCTGTGTGACATCCGCGCGAATCGCCTGAGCCTCAGGCCCCAAGCTTTGGGCGATGTGTTGGGCCGCTTCCAGGTTGAGATCGGCCACGATCACACGCGCGCCTTCGGCCACAAATTTCTGCACCACACCGGCGCCAAACCCCGATCCGCCCCCGGTCACCACGGCCACTTTGCCTTTGAGTCTCATGAAACGCTCCTGTTGAAATTGAATTGGGCCTTCAATGTTTTCATCGTGCTGTCAATCGTGTTTGATGGCCAAGGTCTTGAGCACAGAAAAACCATACAGAGCCTCAAATCCTTTTTCCCGCCCATGGCCCGAGTGCTTGACGCCACCAAAGGGCAACTCAATGCCCCCGCCGGCGCCATAGTTGTTGATGAACACCTGACCGCATTGCAACCGTCGCGCCACCCGCAGTGCACGGCTGCCATCTCGCGTCCACACGCCAGCGACCAGACCATAGGGCGTGCCGTTGGCGATGCGTACCGCCTCGGCCTCCGTGTCAAAAGCGATCACCGCTTGAACCGGACCAAAGATCTCTTCTTGGGCAATGCGGTGCCCGCTCGCCACATCTGCCACCAAGGTGGGCGCCACATAACAGCCCGTGCTCGGCAAGGAAGCGGGCAGAGGGGCTTGCGCGGCCACGTGCAAACCGCTGTCTTTCACCAAATCGAGATAACCCTGAATGAGGCTTTGCTGGCGAGAAGAGATGACCGGCCCCACGTCGGGGTCTTGCAGGGCCGGCCCCACGCGCAAGGCGCGATAACGCTCGGCCATGCGCGTGACCACTTCGTCAAACACCGGCCGCTCAACCAAGATGCGGCTGGCTGCGGAGCAGGTTTGACCGGCGTTTTGAATGCCTGCATTCACCAAAAAGGGCAGTGCGGCATCGAGGTCGGCATCGGCGAAAACCAGTTGTGGACTTTTGCCACCCAACTCCAGCGTGACCGGGACTGCGTTGCGGGCCGCAGCAGCCTGGATCAGCGCGCCCACTTGCACCGACCCCGTAAATGAGATGTGGCGCACCCCCGGGTGGGCTGAGAGCGCAGCGCCGGCCTCCTCACCGAGGCCGGGCACCACATTCAACGCCCCAGCGGGCAAGCCCGCTTGCTGTGCAATGTGGGCGAAGGCCAAGGCCGTCAGACAAGCTTCTTCGGCGGGCTTGAGCACACAGGCGTTGCCCATGGCCAGGGCCGCACCCACGCTGCGCCCAATGATCTGCATGGGGTAGTTCCAAGGCACGATATGTGCTGTCACGCCGTGGGGTTCGCGCAGGGTGAAGGCGGTGTAGCCGTTGGCAAACGGAATGCTGTGGCCATGCACTTTGTCAGCGGCCCCGCCGTAAAACTCCAGATATCGAGCCAGTGCCACGGCGTCAGCCCGGCCTTGCTTGAGGGGCTTGCCCACATCCAGCGCCTCCAGGCGGGCCAGCTCGTCGGCCTGCACCAAGACCCGCTCGCTCATGCGCAACAAAATGCGGCCCCGCTCGGCTGCGCTCAGCCGTCCCCAACTCCCCTCTTGCGTGTCATCGAGCGCCGCTTGGGCAGCCGCCACCGCCGCATCGATGTCGGCCGCTTGGCCTCTGGCAATGTGGGTCAGCAGCGAGCCGTCGGATGGGTTGATGAGTTCCAAGTGCTGGCCACCCAGGGCGGGGCGCCAGGCCCCGCCGATGAAGACAGCCGTCGAGTCAAAGGGAATCAATCCACCCGGGCTGGGGCCGATGGAGTCGGGGTTTGAGGGTGTGGGCGCAGACATGAGGAAGGGTACGAATGAAGAGCCGGCTGGGAAGAATGAGGCATGATATCCCTCGATGGGACCCTTTTTGCTTCGTCGCCTGCTGACCTTTGTGGCCACCCTGTGGGTGGCTTCGGTGGTGGTTTTTTCGGTCTTGGAGCTGCTGCCAGGAAACGCGGCTGAAGTCATTCTTGGTGACACGGCCACGCCAGAATCCTTGGCGGCCTTGCAGACCAAATTGGGGTTGGACCGCCCTGCCCTTCAGCGTTACACCGAGTGGGTGGGCGGGTTGCTGCACGGTCAAACGGCTCGCAGCATCAGCTACGACACCCCCACCGCAGAGTTGATCGTGGAGCGCTTGCAAGTGACGTTTCCGCTCGCGGTTTTGTCCATGACGCTGAGCGTGACCCTGGCGCTGTCGCTGGGGCTGTTTGCGGCCTCCCGGCACAACCGGTTGGGTGACGTGGGAGTGATGGCGGCCAGCCAGATGGGCATTGCCATCCCCAACTTTTGGTTCGCCATCTTGTTGATCCTGTTGTTTGCGGTGAAGTTGCAATGGGTGAGTGCAGGCGGGTTTGCCGGTTGGTCTGAAGATGACGGCGGTGGGCTGTGGCCAGCGGTGCAGTCGTTGTTGTTGCCCGCTGTGGCCTTGGCCTTGGTGCAAGCGGCCATCTTGGCCCGGGTCACGCGATCGGCGGTGCTGGAGGTCATGCGCGAAGACTTTGTGCGCACCGCCCGCGCGAAAGGACTCACCCGCCGGCAGGCCCTTTGGCGCCACGTATTGCGCAACGCCATGATTCCGGTGCTCACCATCATGGGCTTGCAGTTTGCCAACCTCATCACGGGCACCATCGTGGTGGAAAACGTCTTTGTGCTGCCGGGGGTGGGCCGACTGGTCTTTCAAGCCATCAGCAACCGAGACCTGGTGGTCGTGCGTGACGTGGTCATGCTCCTGGCAGGCGTGGTGGTGGTGGTGAATTTTGTGGTGGATGTGCTCTATGCCTGGGTGGATCCGCGGTTGCGTGGGAGTGACATGTGAGCAGCCCACCCGATTTGTCGGCACCGTCGAAGTCGACCTTTTGGCGTCGAGCGCGGGGCCACAAGAGCTTTGTGGTGGGCGCGGTATTGACCGGCTTGCTCACAGGCATGGCGCTGTTGTCTCTGGTATGGTCTCCCTATCCGCCTGGTGAGATTGATATTCCGTCCAAACTGCAACCACCGTCGGCAGCCCATTGGTTGGGCACCGACAGTTTGGGACGCGACATCGTGTCGCAAATCTTGGTGGGCGCTCAAAATTCCATTGTGGTGGGCGTGATCGCTGTGGGGATCGGTTTGCTGACCGGCGTGGCGCTCGGCTGCATCGCGGCGGCGCGACGCGGTTGGGTGGAAGAGGTCATCATGCGCGCGGCGGACTTCACCTTTGCCTTTCCGGCACTCTTGTCAGCCATCATGCTGACCGCCATCTACGGTCCAGGTTTGGTGATGAGCATTGTGGCCATTGGCATTTTCAACATTCCTGTTTTTGCACGCATCTCTCGAGGGGCGGCCAACGCCGTGTGGGCGCGCGAATTTGTCATGGCCGCCCGCACGGCCGGCAAAGGCGGCTGGCGCATCACCTGGGACCATGTGCTGCCCAACATTGCCAGTGTGCTCATCGTTCAGGCCACCATTTCCTTTGCCACCGCCATCCTGGCCGAGGCGGCGCTGAGCTATTTGGGCCTGGGCACTCAACCCCCCCAGCCCAGTTGGGGGCGCATGCTCAACGAGGCACAGACCCAGCTGTTTCAGTCGCCCCTGCTGGCCGTTTACCCCGGCGTGGCCATCATGTTGAGTGTGCTCGGCCTCAATCTGTTGGGAGACGGCTTGCGAGATCTTTGGGATCCCAAGTTGGCCCGGGCCCGTTAGATCGTCGGGCACGCCTTTCCACCGATCTCACGCGGCGTGCGCAGGAAGCTGCGCAAAGAGCACCACCGTGGACCTGGCCTGCACCTCCATCGCGACCCCGGATACCGGGTGTGCCTCGGCCAGGTCTGTGATGTCCTGCGGTGGTGGCATGGCGGTGTCGATCACTTTTTTCCAGGCCGACTTGGCCCGCGGGGGCAGCGCGGGCAACTCAAAGGTGAGAGCCTGCGGGCCGGCATTCAAGGCCCAATACATCAGCAAATCTCCGCGCAGGCTGTGCAAACTCACAGCCACATGACGTGAGTCGTCATCGAAATCGGGAATCCCGCAGCGAAGCCCGTGAATTTGGGCTCGTAAACGCGCCATGAGTTCGGTGAGCGACAAGGGGGGGTCACAACGCAAGGACTCCCGCTGCCGTCGCAGCCGAATCAAGGCGGTGGTGAAACGGTGCAACGCGGCTTCTTGGGCCAGCAACGACCAGTCCAACCAGCTCACAGGATTGTCCTGACAGTAAGCGTTGTTGTTGCCACTTTGCGTGCGACCCATCTCGTCGCCCATGACGAGCATGGGCGTGCCCAGCGACAGCACATTGATCACCAAGAAATTTCGCATCTGTTGGTGTCGCAACGCTTGAATCTCGGTGGCAACGCTGGGGCCTTCAACGCCGCAATTCCAACTCCAGTCCACAGGACTGCCATCGCGATTGCCTTCCAAATTGGCCTCGTTGTGTTTACGGTTGTAAGAGACCAGGTCGCACAAAGTGAAGCCATCGTGACTGGTGACAAAGTTGATGCTGCGGGTGGACTCATGAGGCTGACTGGCATACAGCGCCGGGCTGCCCAAGACCCGATCGGCCATGGCTCGAGCCTGGCCGGCATCGCCCCGCACAAACATGCGCACATCGTCGCGAAAGCGGCCGTTCCATTCCTTCCAGCGCTCTCCCATGAAGTGCCCCACCTGGTACAAGCCTGCCGCGTCCCAGGCCTCGGCGATGAGCTTGGTGCCCGCCAGCAATGGATCGGACTCGATGTCCCAAAGAATGGGCGGCGCGGCCAAGGGTTGCCCGCGCTCGTCGCGAGACAAGATGGCAGCCAGATCGAAGCGAAAGCCGTCGACGTGCATCACTTGCACCCAATAGTGCAGGCTGTCGACGATGAGTCGCCTGACCACCGACGCGTTGGCATTGAGCGTGTTGCCACAACCAGAGAAATTCGCGTAGTGCCCTGAATCGTCCAGCAGGTAGTAAGTGGCGTTGTCCAGGCCGCGCAAGCTCACCGTGGGGCCGGCTTCATTGCCTTCAGCCGTGTGGTTGTAGACCACATCCAAAATCACCTCAATGCCTGCTCGATGCAAGGCCTTGACCATGTCTCGAAATTCATTGATAACGCCCAAGGGATCTTTGCAGGATGCGTAGGCCCCATGCGGCGCAAAAAAGGACAGCGGCGCGTAGCCCCAGTAGTTCACCAGCCCCGCGGGGGCGTCTTGGGGGTCGTAGTGAAAGACCGGCAACAACTCCACGGCAGTGATGCCCAGGGCCTGGAGATAAGGGATTTTTTCGATCAGGCCGGCAAAGGTGCCTCGCCGCTCGGGGCTGACCCCGGAGCTCGCATGGGCCGTAAAGCCCCTCACATGCAGCTCGTAGATGACCGTGTGTGTAAAGGGCAGGTGCAAGGGCCGGTCGCCCTCCCAATCGTAGGCATGGTCATCGGCCACAACGCTTTTGCACGCTTGCGCATCGTTTCGACCCGGTGCGCAAGCCGCGGAGCGTTGCCACAAGGTCGGTACCGCCACTGCGCGTCCGTAGGGATCGAGCAGCACCTTGCTTCCATCAAACCGGTGGCCCCTCAGAGGCTCAAAAGGGCCCTGCGCACGGTAGGCGTAGAGCTGCCCTGTTCGAAGTCCCTCGACGTGAACATGCCAGTAGTGCCAGGTGCGGTGGCGCGCCGATGACAAAGTGATGGTCTGGGCCGGCTCGGAGTCGTCAACATGGTCGTACAGCAGCAGCTCGATGGCCTGTGCATCGCCCGAGTACACGCAAAAACTCACGCCTTTGGCATCCGGGCGCGCGCCCAGGGGGTGAGAGTGACCCGGCAGCAGGCGGCCATGTTCGGAGGACGAAAATGCCATGGCGCCATCGTGGCGCAAGCCTCGATCCACCGCATTGCGTCGGCACAAGTGTGGGTCAGGCTAGACTTCGGGCATGGTCATCGACTTTGTGTCCGACATTGCTTGTCCTTGGTGTGCCGTGGGTCTCAATGCGCTGGAGCGTGCCCTTCAGACCTTGGGCCCGGACTTTCAGGTGGATCTTCGATTCCAGCCCTTTGAACTCAACCCCGACATGGCCGCCGAGGGTGCCGACACGGTGACCTATCTGCGCGACAAGTACGGTTTGACGCAAGCTCAAGTGGCCCAGAACCAAATGACGCTCAGGCAGCGAGGGGCGGAGGTGGGGTTTGAGTTTGGCGTGCGAGAGCGCGTGTGGAACACCCTCGACGGACATCGACTCCTGTACTGGGCGGGGGTGCAAGGGCCACCAGGTGCCCAGCGGGCCCTCAAGCACGCGCTCTTGCGGGCGTATCACACCCAGGGCCTCAATCCCTCTGACCCCCAAGTGTTGGAGGCCTTGGCGCATGAATGTGGTCTGAATGCGCAGCGGGCCCGCGAGGTGATTCACGAGGGCGAGTTCCATGACGAGGTGCGCCAAGCCCAAGCCTTTTGGCAACAAGCGGGCATACGCTCGGTGCCGTCTGTGGTGGTCAATCGACGGCACCTGATTCAAGGCGGCCAGCCAACGCCCGTCTTCGTGCAGGCCTTGCAGCAAATCGCCGCCGAGGGTGACGGTGCCACGCAACATTGAGATCAAGGCGCGCATCCCCTCGGTGGAGGCGCTGTTGCCCCGTGCGCTTGAGGTGGCGGGTGCTCCCGCGCAGATCATCGACCAAGACGACACATTTTTTGCCACCACGCGGGGCCGCCTGAAACTTCGCGTGTTGGGCCACGGTGAGGCCGAGTTGATTCACTACCATCGCCCCGACGCAGCCCATGCCAGGGCCTCAGACTATGTGCGTGTGCCCGTGTCGGACCCGCAAGGTTTGCGGGAGGCCTTGGACCGCGCTTGGGGCCAGACGGGCCGGGTGCGAAAGCGCCGCTGGTTGCTCATGGCCGGTCGCACCCGCATCCACTTGGACCGCGTGGAGGGCTTGGGCGATTTCATGGAGTTGGAGGTCGTCATGCAGGAGGGCGAAGACGATCACCAGGGCATCTTGCAGGCGCAAGATCTGATGGCGGCCCTGGGCCTTGAGTCGGCGCCACGGGTGGAGGCGGCTTATCGCGACTTGCTGGCCACTGGCCAAGGGGTGCGCGATGAGTGAGGTCCTGCTTGAGGTCAAAGACCTGCGCGTCAATCTGCCCACCGCACGCGGTTGGGCGCCGGTGTTGCGTGGCGTGTCCTTTGCCATGCGACGCGGCGACACGCTCGGGCTCATTGGAGAGTCGGGTTGCGGCAAATCCATGACCGCTTTGGCCTTGATGGGGCTGTTGCCCGAAGGTGCCCAAGTCACGGGGTCCATCCGGCTTGCGGGGCAGGAGTTGACCACGTTGGACGAAGCCGCCTTGTGTCAGTGGCGGGGGCGTCGCATGGGCATGGTCTTTCAGGAGCCCATGACGGCGCTCAACCCGCTTCACCCCATCGGACGCCAGATCGCGGAGGGCTTGCGCTTGCATCGCCACATGGATGCCCGTGCGGCCCGTGCCGAGGCGCTGCGTTTGCTGGAGCGCGTGCAACTGCCCCAAGCCGCCAAGCGACTGGATGCCTACCCCCATCAACTCTCGGGCGGTCAGCGGCAGCGGGTCGTCATTGCCATGGCCTTGGCCTGTGGGCCCGATCTCTTGATTGCCGATGAACCGACCACGGCTTTGGATGTGACCATTCAGCGCGAGGTGTTGGATCTCATCGACGAGCTCGTGGCGGCCGATGGCATGGGCCTGTTGCTCATCAGCCATGATTTGGGAGTCATGTCCGAACGCGTGCGCCACATGTTGGTGATGTATGCCGGCGATGTGGTCGAAGGGGGTCCCACCCACGAAGTCTTTGCGCGGCTGTCGCATCCCTATACCCGCGGCCTGTTTGCAGCCCGCCCTCGCATCGGTTTGCCCCGCGGCACGCGCTTGACCACCATCCCAGGCCGGGTGCCCGACCCGATGGAGCCTCGCCCCGGGTGCAGCTTCGTGCAACGCTGCGATGTGGCAATGGCGCACTGCGGCCAAGAGCCGCCGTCCCTGTTCTCGGTGTCGGCCGGGCACGACTGTCGATGCTGGAGGGCCTGCCCGTGAGTGCGCCGGTCCTGGTGGTGCAAGACGTGTGCAAGGAGTACCGGCTTCCTCGAGAAAGCTTGTGGAAGCCCTCGCCGCGCATCCAGGCCTTGGATCATGTCAGCTTGACGGTGCAAGCCGGCAGCAGCATGGGCATTGTGGGTGAGTCGGGGTCTGGAAAAAGCACCTTGGCACGCCTGGTGATGGCCTTGGAGCGACCGACCTCGGGAAAGATTTTTCTCGACGGGCAAGACCTGAGTGCGCTGTCAGCCGCCGAACTGCGATCGGTGCGCGCCAAAATCCAGATGGTGTTTCAAGACCCCTACGGGTCGCTCGATCCGCGTCGCACGATTTTGCAAACCGTCGCCGAGCCTTTGGCCATCTTGCATGGCGTGGGTCGATCCGAGCAGCGTTTGCGTGCGACGCAAGTGCTGGAAGCGGTGGGCTTGCGCGCTGGCGATCTCGAGAAATATCCACACGAGTTTTCAGGAGGACAACGCCAGCGCATTGCCATTGCGCGGGCCCTGATCACGCGGCCCCGCCTCATCGTGGCTGACGAGCCCGTGAGCGCACTGGATGTCTCTGTGCAGGCGCAGGTGCTCAACCTCATGCAAGACCTGCAGGACCAGTTTGGGGTGACGTACCTCTTCATCAGCCATGACCTGAGCGTGATCGACCTGGTGTGCGACCAAGTGGTGGTCCTTCAGGCCGGTTGCATCGTGGAGCAGGGTGAGCCCGACACGCTGTTTTCCAATCCGCAACATCCCTATACAAAACGGCTGCTGGCCGCGGTGCCGGGCGCCCATGCGTCGTCGGCGATTCCAATGTCCCTTGGCTTGGCGCAGAATGCCAGTCTTGACAGCCCATCCCCATGACATCCCACCGAAGGATCTAAGGAGCTTGTGATGAAAGTATCTCGCCGTTCTTTGAATGCCCTGATTGCCGGCGCGCCCTTGGCGGGTGCCTGGTCTGCGACCCAGGCTGCGGGCCGCAAAGACAGCGTCGTCGTCGGCATGATTCTGGAGCCCCCGGGTCTGGATCCCACCACGGCACCGGCCGCGGCCATTGGTGAGATCGTCCACTACAACATCTTTGAGGGGCTGACACGCGTGGGTGTCGACGGTGCGGTCACACCCCTGTTGGCCGAGTCTTGGGCCATCACGCCCGACGGCAAGAGCTACACCTTTCGTCTGCGAAAAGGAATCAAGTTTTCCGACGGCTCCCCCATGGATGCGGCCGCGGTGAAGTTCAGCTTTGACCGCGCTCGTGCCCCGGGCAGCACCAACAAGGCCAAGAAAGCGGTGTTTGACAACATCGCTCGTGTAACGGCAGAAGATGCCCACACGGTCATCCTGACACTCAACAATGCCGACGCCACGCTGCCCTTCCGCCTGGGCGAGAACACCGCCGTGATTCTTCACCCCAACTCGGCGGATCAAGCGGCAACCAAACCCGTGGGGACGGGACCTTTCAAGCTGGAGTCTTGGGCCAAAGGCTCGGCCGTGACGCTCCTCAAGTCCGACGCGTACCGGGACGCCGCCAAAGTGGCTTTGAAGAAAGTGACCTTTCGCTTCATCAACGATCCGGCAGCGCAGGTGGCGGCCCTCTTGGCGGGCGACATCGATGGCATGCCGCGATTTGGGGCGCTGCAGGCGCTCAAGCAGTTCCAAGGCGATCAGCGCTTCACCGTCGAAATCGGCAGTACCGCCGGCAAAGGCCTGCTGGCCATCAACAACCGCAAAAAGCCCTTCGACGACGTGCGCGTGCGCCGAGCCCTGGCCCACGCCATCGATCGCAAAGCTTTCATCGACGGCGCCCAAGAAGGGTTGGGCAAAGCCATTGGCAGTCACTTTGCACCCGCCGACAACGGCTACGTGGACTTGACCGGCAAGTATCCGCATGACATTGAGAAGGCCAAGGCCTTGCTCAAAGAAGCGGGCATCACCACCCCACTGAATGTCACCTTGACATTGCCTCCTCCGCCCTACGCGCGCAAAGGCGGAGAAATCATTGCGGCGCAATTGGCCAAGGTGGGCATTCAATGCAAGATCGAAAACGTTGAGTGGGCCCAGTGGCTCAGTGGCCCGTTCAAAGGCAACTTCGATCTGACCATCATCAACCACGTGGAGCCCTTGGACTACGCCACCGCGTACGCCGATCCCAATTACTACTTCGGCTACGACAGCGCCAAGTTCCGCGGTTTGGTGAGCACGCTGGCCTCCACCTCCAACGCCCGTGAGCGTGCACGACTGTGGAAGGACATTCAAACGCAGCTGGCCGATGACGCGGTCAATGCCTGGATTTGGAACCCCGCACAGGTGGCGGTGTACCGCAAGGGACTGCGGGGCCTGTGGAGCAGCTCGCCCATTTTTGCCAACGACATGACGGCCGTGCGTTGGGACGACAAGGCCTGAGCCAGCGCCTGTTGGATGGCTTCTTTGCATGAGCTGAGCGCAGCGGAGTTGTCCGCCGCCTACCGCGCGGGATCGGCCTCGCCGGTGGACGCGGTGGCCGATGTCATTGCCCACATTGAGCGCTGGGAGCCCCACCTGTGCGCGATGTATGCCTTTGACCCGCAGGCCGCTCGCCAGGCCGCC
>RFSP01000301.1 GCA_009923895.1 Betaproteobacteria bacterium
CACCTTTGGGGCCTGGCGGCCAAAACCCCAATGGACCAAATGTCGCACCTTTGGGGCCTGGCGGCCAAAACCCCAATGGACCAAGTGGCCCACCTTTGGGGCCCGGCGGCCAAAACCCCCTCCCTCCGAAGAGCGGAGGGGGCTGACGGGGCGCCTTAGTTGGTCTGCGACAACTGATCCAAAATCGCGGGGTTCTCCAGCGTGCTGGTGTCTTGCGTAATCGCTTCGCCCTTGGCGATGGAGCGCAACAAGCGACGCATGATCTTGCCTGAGCGGGTCTTGGGCAGGTTGTCGCCAAAGCGGATGTCTTTGGGCTTGGCGATGGGGCCGATTTCTTTGGCCACCCAGTTGCGCAGCTCATTGGCGATCTTCTTGGCTTCGTCACCCGTGGGGCGCGCACGCTTGAGCACCACAAAGGCGCAGATGGCCTCACCCGTGGTGTCGTCGGGGCGGCCCACCACCGCGGCTTCGGCCACCAAATCGGTGCAGCTGACCAAAGCAGACTCAATTTCCATGGTGCCCATGCGGTGGCCTGAGACGTTGAGCACGTCGTCGATGCGACCGGTGATGGTGAAGTAGCCGGTCTTGGGATCGCGAATGGCCCCGTCACCCGCCAGGTAGTAGCCCTTGAGCTCGCTGGGGTAGTAACTCTTCTTGAAGCGCTCGGGGTCGCCCCAGATGGTGCGGATCATGCTGGGCCAGGGCTTCTTGACTACCAAGATGCCGCCTTGGCCGTTGGGCACGTCATTGCCCATTTCATCCACGATGGCCACTTCAATGCCCGGGAACGGCAAGGTGCAGGAGCCAGGCACCATGGGCGTGGCGCCGGGCAAGGGGGTGATCATGTGCCCGCCGGTTTCTGTCTGCCAGAAGGTATCGACAACGGGGCAGCGGCTGCCGCCCACGTGCTGGTAGTACCACTCCCAGGCCGCGGGGTTGATGGGCTCGCCCACCGAGCCCAGGATGCGCAGGCTGGAAAGATTGCTCTGCTTAGGGTGCACCGCCTCATTGGTCTCGGCCGCTTTGATGAGCGAGCGGATGGCCGTGGGCGCCGTGTAGAACACGCTGACCTTGTGCTTCTCAATCATCTTCCAGAAGCGGCCCGCATCGGGATAAGTGGGCACGCCTTCAAAGACCACTTCGGTGGCTCCCAGTGCGAGCGGCCCATAGCTGATGTAGGTGTGGCCCGTGACCCAACCGATGTCGGCGGTACACCAAAAGATGTCGTTGTCTTTGAGGTCAAACGTCCACTTGCAAGTGAGCGCGGCATGCAACAGGTAGCCGCCCGTGGCGTGCTGCACGCCCTTGGGCTTGCCAGTGGATCCGGAGGTGTACAGCAAAAAGAGCGGGTGCTCGGCCTCAACCCACTCGGGCTCGCAGGTGGTGGCTTGGCCTTTGAGCACATCGGCCATCCAGTGGTCGCGACCGGACTGCATGGCCATGTCGGCCCCCGTGCGCTTGACCACGAGGACGCTTTTCACGCATTCGCAGCCACCCAAGGCCAAAGCTTCGTCGACGATGGCCTTCAAAGGCAGGTGCTTGCCCCCGCGCACCTGTTGGTCGGCCGTGATGACAGCCACCGCGCCCGTGTCTTCAATGCGGTCGCGCAGGCTTTGCGCAGAAAAGCCACCAAACACCACCGAATGGGTCGCGCCGATGCGGGCGCAGGCCTGCATGGCGGCCACGCCATCCACGGACATGGAGATGTAGATGATGACCCGGTCACCCTTTTTGACGCCCAAGCTCTTCAGGCCGTTGGCCAGTTGGCAGGTGCGGGCCAAGAGCTCTTTGTATGAGACCTTGGTGACTTCGCCGTCATCGGCTTCAAAAATGATCGCCGTCTTGTCACCCAGGCCGCGCTCCACGTTGCGGTCCAGGCAGTTGTAGGAGGCGTTGAGCTTGCCGTCCTCAAACCACTTGTACATGGGCGCCGTGCGGCTGTTGAGCACTTGGGTGAAGGGCACCTTCCAAGAGACAAGCTCACGGGCCAAGCGCGCCCAGAAGCCCTCATAGTCTTTTTCGGCCTCGGCGCACAGGGCTTGGTAGCCTGCCATTCCCGACACCGTGGCCTGTTTGACCAGCGACTCGGGGGGCAAATAGGTTTTGAGCTCGGTGGCCGTGGTGGTGCTCATGGGAGGGTCTCCTTGGATTTTTAAGGGCGAAAGTTAAGCATCCGCTCTGACGCTCGCCTTACTCTGGAGTGCGCTAGTCGCCCAGAGGGGTCGGGCGCT
>RFSP01000302.1 GCA_009923895.1 Betaproteobacteria bacterium
GCGTTGCCGCTTGGGTGGCTGGCCAGGTAGAAGCCGGCCCCAAACGAGTCGTGGTGGAACCTTTGGGGATTCAATTTGACGGGGACTCGCTGTCTTTGCGCTAAGCAGCGCCGGCGCGGTCTTCCCCCCCCTACTCCGCCTACTCTTTGGTGCAGGATTTCTTCACCCGAACTACAATGGTCAGTGACGGGCCTCCCCGCATGGAAGCGCGCCCAACCGGGTCAGGTGGGGAACCAAGCAGCCCTCAGCGTTGCAACCAGTGCCGGGGGTAAGGCTCGTCAACCTCAATTTCGGAGCTTTCCTTTTATGAGCAGTGAATCCGTCAAGCACGTCACCGACGACTCCTTCGAGAGCGATGTGCTGAAGTCTTCCCAGCCCGTGCTGGTGGATTACTGGGCCGAATGGTGCGGCCCTTGCAAAATGATCGCCCCCATACTCGATGAGCTGTCTCAAAGCTACGCGGGTCGGCTCACCGTGGCCAAGATGAACGTCGATGAAAATCAGACGGTTCCTGCCAAACTGGGGATACGCGGCATCCCGACCCTCATGATTTTCAAAGGCGGTGAACTGGTGGCCACCAAGGTGGGAGCCCTCCCCAAGGCGCAGTTGACAGCCTTCATCGACAGTCACCTATAATGCGGCTCTGAAGGTCCTTCGGTCCTCGGCGCTCACCAGCGCGGGTCCAAAGGGTCTTTCCCGAGCGCAGCCGCGCAGTCACCACTGCCCCTGTCCTCGGAACCTGGCTCCAGCATCGGCTGGTTCCTCTCCAGGTCCTTGCGACGTCCTGATCCTTCTGTCAAGAGTCCCCCAAAGCCCATGGCGTGGGGGTCATCGACGGAACCTTCAAGGCTTCCTCAGGTCTTGTAGCCTTCTTTTTCACCAGGGTGCCCAAAGATGCACTTGTCCGAACTCAAAGCCCAACACGTGTCCGAGCTCATCAAAATGGGCGAAGCGCTGGAGATTGAAAACGTCGCTCGCATGCGCAAGCAAGAGCTGATGTTTGCCATCATGAAGAAGCGCGCCAAAGCCGGTGAGCAGGTCTTTGGCGATGGCGTGCTGGAGGTGTTGCCTGACGGATTTGGCTTCTTGCGCTCGCCAGACACCAGCTACATGGCCAGCACCGATGACATTTATTTGTCTCCCAGCCAGGTGCGCCGATTCAATCTGCACACGGGTGACATGATTGAAGGCGAAGTGCGTGTGCCCAAGGATGGCGAGCGGTATTTCGCCTTGGTCAAGGTGGATCGCGTCAATGGACTGACGCCGGAGGAAAACAAGCACAAGATCATGTTCGAGAACCTGACGCCGCTGTTCCCCAAAGAACAGTTCCGTCTCGAGCGTGACATCAAGGCCGAAGAGAACATCACCAGTCGAATCATCGACCTCGTGGCCCCCATCGGCAAAGGTCAGCGTGCATTGCTCGTCGCTCAGCCCAAGACCGGCAAGACGATGATGATGCAACACATCGCCCATGCGCTGGTGGCCAACTACCCAGACGCTCACCTCATGGTCTTGTTGGTGGACGAGCGGCCCGAAGAAGTGACCGAAATGCAACGCACCGTGCGCGGCGAGGTCATCAGTTCGACCTTTGATGAGCCTGCTGCACGCCACGTGCAGGTGGCCGAAATGGTGATCGAGCGTGCCAAACGACTGGTGGAGTTGAAGAAAGATGTGGTCATCCTGCTCGACTCCATCACCCGTCTTGCTCGGGCTTACAACAATGTGCTGCCCTCGTCGGGCAAGGTGTTGACGGGCGGCGTGGATGCCAATGCCCTGCAGCGACCCAAGCGATTCTTCGGCGCAGCGCGCAATGTGGAAGAAGGCGGATCACTGACCATCATTGGAACGGCCCTGATCGATACGGGCAGCAAGATGGACGAAGTGATTTACGAGGAATTCAAAGGCACCGGCAACTGCGAGATCCATTTGGACCGCCGCATGGCCGAAAAGCGTGTCTACCCGTCCATTCTGATCAACAAGACCGGCACGCGGCGCGAGGAACTGCTGCTCAAGCCCGAGATCCTGCAAAAGACCTGGATCCTGCGCAAACTCCTGTACAACATGGATGAGATCGAGGCGATGGAGTTCGTGCTCGACAAGATGAAGGCCACGAAGAACAACCTGGACTTCTTCGACATGATGCGCCGCGGCGGTTGACGGCGGACATGAGGTGTCCGCTGCGGGCCCACGCCAGGCCCCCAGCCCAAGCCGCCTACTGGGT
>RFSP01000303.1 GCA_009923895.1 Betaproteobacteria bacterium
TTGGTGAATGAGTTGCAAGTTCTGCAGCCCGGGCAACTGGGACAAGGCGCTCGCTTGCAAGCGAGGGTCTTGTCGGCCCACCCACCACACCTGGCCTGCTGTGCAGGTGACGCGGCCCGCCTCTTCAAAGGGCACCAACCGCGACCGGTTTTGCGCCGTGGCAAAACGCAGCGCGTCGTGAAGTTCTTTGCGCCAATTGTCGCGCTGGGCAATGTCTGCATCGTTCCAGCGCGACAGCACCCAGACCGGCTCGCTCAGTTGGGCATAAAACGGCAGATCGTATAGGTACTCATCCACAAAGACCACCCGGTCACCCGGGCGCCATTGCTGCTGCAAGACTTGCGCGGTCTCTTGGGCCGAGTAAGGCACCTTCCAGGCGATGCCAGTCACCACGGCCACGCACAGCACCGCGCTCGCCACGGCTGTGCGGGCCCAGGTTTTGAGGCGGTCTGCCAAGACCAGGGCCAAAAGGGCACACCAGGGCGCGAGCGCCGGCAGCACATAGCCCACCAGCTTGGAGCGGGGCATGGAAAAGAAACCGACGATGGCCACCACCCACCAGGCATACAAGGCCCACTGCCAGTTCATGCGAGAGTTGGTGCGAATGTTGATGCGGAAACGGCGCAGCGCCGGCCACAGCCACAAACTCCAAGGCAGGGTCAGCAAGGGCAACACGGCCAGGTAAAACCACGCAGGGTGCTGGTTGTTGAAGACGGTGCCCCGGTAGCGCCTGAAGTGCTGCTCGATGATGAAGTAGTCAAAGAAGTCTTGGAAGCGAAACTGCATGGTCGCCATCCACGGAAAAACCACACCGCAAAATACCAGCAGGCCCAAGGGGTGCATCAGGCGCAGCACGTCCATCCATCGTCTTTGCGCCAAGAGCCAAGGCAAGACCACCAGGCCCGGCAAGACCACGCCAATCAGGCCCTTGGCCAATACGCCAAGACCGCAAAACAGCCAAGATTGGATGATCCAGCCCCGTCGTTCGGACCCGGCGGTTTCCAATCCGCGGACTGCCGCAAGCACCGCAGCGGTGATGCAGCCGGCCACCCCCATGTCGTGATTGACGTATTGGCCACCGACAAAAAAGAACGGGGTCGTGGCCAACAACACCAACCCCACCCTTGCCGTGCGTTCCCCGTGCCAATGCCGCAAGTGCACATACAGCGACGCACCCAGCACAAAAGCACCCAGGGCCGGGCCAATGCGGGCCGCAAAGGCGTTGACGCCAAAGACCGAAAACGCGGCCATGTCCAGCCAGTAAAGCAAGGGCGGCTTGTGGAAGAACGGCAAGCCGTTGAGCGTGGGCACCCACGGATCGCCGCGCCACATCTCCCAAGCCACGCTGGCATAGCGCCCCTCATCGGGCAGCAGCAAAGGCCGCCACGCGGCGGTCCAAAGCAACCACAATGCAAGCGCCCCCAACACCACGGCGGGCCGCTGCCACAGAGGCGCGCGAGGCAAAGATGGGACAGAAGTGGACATGGCCGCGATTGTCCACGTTCTGGCCGGGGTCCCTGCCCAGACGCACGGCTGCGGTCACAATGGCAAGATGTTTCAGCCCTCTCAACACGACGTCCGGCGCTTTTTTTGCGAGACCTGGCAGCGCCAGCGAGACGGACTGCCTTTGGATCCCATGCAAGCGCAAGCGGCAGATTGGATTTCTGAGCACCCCGAGTACCACGCCGAACTCGGCGATCTACAAGCGGCCTTGGAAGCGAGCTACACCGTGGAGGACGGGCGCACCAACCCCTTCTTGCACCTGAGCATGCACTTGAGCATTGCCGAACAGGTATCCATCGACCAGCCTACAGGCATTCGCCAAGCCGTGGATCTGCTGGCACGCAAGCGGCAATCGCTGCACCAGGCCCACCATGAGGTCATGGAATGCCTGGGAGAGATGATTTGGCAAAGCCAGCGCAGCGGGCTGCCCCCTGACGGGGTGGCCTATATCGACGCAGTGCGGCAACGGGCGACGCGCGATTGACCGGCTGGCAGGTGTAGTGCCTGCGACGCTGAACTGCCGGCCATGGCACAGCAATGCCCGCTACCATTGCGGGTATGAAACTGCTCACCTCCCTCCTCCTGCTGTGTGGCTCCCTGTGGTGGGGACCTCTGTCTTCGGCGCATGCGGCAGAGTCAACCGCGCTGCCCAAAGTGTTTTCGGCCGAACTCATCGGCACCTACACCCCAGAGCGCCTGACTCAGATCACAGACAAAG
>RFSP01000304.1 GCA_009923895.1 Betaproteobacteria bacterium
CACGCTCGAGGGCACGTTCAATGTGCAACTCTTGAACGGCCCCGTTTTCAATGACCGCCACCCGCGTCTCCTGCGGGGCCCAATTGATCAAAATGTCTTGAGGGGTCATGGGTAGAGTCTAGAGCTTCTTAGACAGCAGCGGCGGCTAAAGGGCCAAGCGCACATGCGATCGCGCGAGGAGTTGGGTGGTCTCAAAGAGCGGCAACCCCATGATGCCGCTGTGGCTGCCCTGCATGTGTTCAATCCACCCGGCGATGACACCCTGTACGGCATACGACCCGGCCTTGCCAAATGGCTCGCCACTGGCCACATAGGCCGAGATGACCTCTTCAGATAACGCAGCAAACCGCACTCGCGAGACACTGAGCGCATGCAAAGCTCTCGACCCTGGCTTGTGGGGTGCTGGCATCACGGCCACCGCCGTCAGCACGCGATGCGTTCGTCCCGACAAAGCCATCAGCGTATCGAAAGCCTCTTGCGCGTGGGCCGGCTTGCCCAAAATGCGGCGGCCCAATGCCACCGTGGTGTCGGCGCACAAGATGGGCGCGCTGGGCAAGCCCCGAAGCCGCCAGCGCCGGCAGGCTGCGCGCAATTTGTCGTGGGTGACCCGCTGCACATAATCGGCCGGCAATTCGCCAGGACGCACCGCTTCTAGACTTTCAACATCTTCTTGGGCATCGGCCAGCAAGGTCTGGTGCGCCACGCCGATTTGAGTGAGCAACTCGCGCCGTCTGGGGCTTTGCGAGGCCAGCCAAATGAAATCATGAACCATCGTCACTCTCGATGATAAGGGTGGCCACTGCGCAAGGACCAAGCGCGGTACAACGCTTCGACCATCAGCACCCGGGCCAGCGCATGCGGCAAGGTCAGGTCTGACAATCGCCAGGTTTCGTCGGCGCTGGCTTTGAGTGCCGGATCCAAGCCGTCCGGACCGCCGATGAGGAATGCCACATCACGGCCGTCCGCCATCCAAATGGACATTCGCTCGGCCAACTGCGCGGTGGTCCAACGCGTGCCGCGCTCGTCCAAAACAACTCGGCGCACGCCTTTGGGCAATGCCGATTCCAATCGAGAGGCCTCGGCTTGCATGCACTGTGCAGCGTTCTTGCCCGCGCGGGGCTCGGCTTTGACCGCCTTGAGTTCGATGCGACATTCGGCCGGCAGGCGCTTGGCAAATTCGTCCCAAGCGTCGTCGGCCCACCGGGGTTGGCGCAGGCCCACAGCGGCCACCAGCAGCCGCATGATGAAGTCAGGCTGACGCGGCCTTGCGCGGCGCGGTGCGTCGCGCTGCACCGGTCTTGGCGGGGGTGGCCTTGCCGGCAGGTCGTTTTGCGGCCACGGTCTTCGCCGCAGCTTTCTTGGCCGGTGCCTTCTTTGCAGGAGTCTTGTTGGGAGGAGCCTTCTTGGCAGGCGGCTTCTTGGCGGCGGCCTGGGAGGGGCCGGTCTTGACGGCCACCTTCTTGGCGCCCCACAACTCTTCCAGGCGGTAGTAGTCGCGAATGTTGGGCTGCATGATGTGCACCACGGCCGCACCGCAATCCACGATCACCCATTCACCGGCATCTTCACCCTCGGTGGACATCACCTGAAAACCTTTGGATTTGACGGCATCGCGCACGCTGGCGGCCAAGGCCTTGGTTTGCCGGTTGCTGGTGCCCGACGCCACGATCACCCGCTCAAACAGCGGCGACAGGGCCTCGGTATTGAAGACGACGATGTGTTGGGCTTTGACGTCCTCGAGTCCATCCACGATGGCCCGTTGCAGCTTGCGAATGTCCATTCCTTGCGCGGCGGCTTCCTTTGTGTCAATCCGGCGCCGGTTCAGTCCCGGCGCTTTGGTAGAGATGATGTTGGGCAATATAGCGCGCCACGGCGCTGCCCGCCAAGGGGGAAATATCCTCCCCTCGTGCCACCGCCTGTCGCAGCAGGGTGGACGACACCGGCATCTCGGGCAGTGGGAGTTCTTGCATACGCAAGGGGTGCCCCCCCAACGCCGCCGGCGCTTGAGGGGCTGAACCGGCTCGGCCGGCCACCGCCAACGTCACCCATTGCAGCAACTGAGGCCAATCTCTCCAGGTATCGAAGCGGCTGAGTTGGTCTTGGCCGATGATGAGCGTCCACTCCACCCCTGGGTGTTCGGCTCTCAACTCCCTGAGGCTGTCCACCGTGTAGCTGGGGCCCTGCCGACGCAGCTCCCGGTCATCCAACACAAAACGGGGC
>RFSP01000305.1 GCA_009923895.1 Betaproteobacteria bacterium
CCATAACCCCCAGCGCACCCAAAGGGATGCCGGCCGCCGACAGCGCCAGCAAGACCCCCACAAAGAGCAGCAAGGCCCTCAAGCCGTTGGCTGCCATCTTGCGAACACTCAGGGTGTCACCCTTGGCATCGCCTGCACCCGACAACAACCGGGCCTCCAGCGCCGAGGACACCCACAGCACAACCATCATCACCACCACAGCACTCACCGCGCCATTGAGCATGGCGCGCAAAGACACCTCGGCCCCCCCGAAGTGCCAGGTGATGTCGCTGAGCGCTTCCATGAGCACATGCCACAGGCCCGTGACCCAAAGCGCGAATCCCAACACCACCAACCATGACAGGGTGCGCTCCAACGCTCGTGCCATGGCCGAGTGAGGAAGCGCCGCTTGCAACACCCTGGCTCCGATGCGCACGATGACAAAGCTCACCATCACCGGAATGGCCAGACGGAAGATGACCAAACCCGTCCAACCCGCTTGCGTGTTCAAAAGCCACCTCGCCAGAACCATCAAGACCAAGGCCACCACGGCAAACAAGGCCCCCTGGTGCGGGCGCGGTGCCAGCCAAATGCCATGCTCTGAGCGGCCGGCCTTGAAGGGTGACACAGCCAAATAAGCCAAGGCCACACACAAGGCCACCGCCACACACTCCATGAGGGCCTGCGGTGACTGCAATGCACGCTCCAAGGTGTCGAAGTCCACCGCCGCGTGGCTGAAGACCCGGCCCAGTGCCGCTACATCGGTCATGCTGCAACTCCCGTCAACACCCGCAAATGGGCTGCCACGCTCCGAGCCAGCGCACTCAAGTGATAGCCCCCTTCCAAACAAGAGACGATGCGCCCTTGGGCGTGCTCGTCTGCCACCTGCATGAGGCGCCGGGTGATCCACTCGTAGTCCGCCTCGATCAAGCCCATCTGGCCCAAATCATCTTCGCGGTGCGCATCAAAACCGGCCGAAATGAACACCATCTGGGGTTGGAAATTGTTGAGCGCGGGTATCCATTGGCTCTCAATCAGGTCCCGCACTGCAGGCCCTCGTGTGTAGGGGTCGACCGGGACATTGATCATGTTGGTGCCCTTGGGAACGGCCCCGCTGTAGGGGTAGAGCGGGTGCTGAAAGAAACTGCACATGAGGATGCGCTCATCGCCGGCCACAATGTCTTCGGTGCCATTGCCGTGGTGCACATCAAAATCGATGATGGCCACCCGCTTCAAGCCGCGCACATCCAGCGCATGACGCGCCGCCACGGCCACATTGTTAAAAAAACAAAATCCCATGGCCTCGTCGCGCGTGGCGTGGTGCCCGGGCGGGCGTGTGGCACAAAAGGCATTGGCCGCCGAGCGGTCAATGACCGCGTCGGTGGCCGCGATGGCAGCGCCGGCCGATTTCATCACAGCCGCTTGGGTGCCCGGGCTCACCGAGGTATCGGGGTCGACCGCGCGCGGCTGCCCTTGTGCCTGCGACTGCGCCATCAAGTCGCAAATTTGTGTCACGTAGGCCGCGGAATGGGCCCTTTCAAGCTGAGCGACCTGCGCGTCTGGCGCATCCCGAAAGTCCAACGCGATGTCCAGCCCGGTGGCCCGCAGATGATCCAAGATGGCAGACAGACGTTCGGGGCACTCCGGGTGGTGCTCACCCATTTGGTGTCCGCGGCACTCGTCTGGGCTGTAGAACGCGGTGGTCATGGGATGTCGTTTGTCATTGGTGTAAGGTGTGGGCATGTCTCTTGGCCACCGGTCCATTATCGTGCCCTGCGCTTTCATCTGGAAAGTCATCTGGAAAGTGGTGGGGTGGCTATGCATGGGGGGTGCGTTGATCGCCCACAACGCCAACGCGCAGACTGTTGAGCCGCGCAAACCGCAAGCCGCTGCATCCGCTCACCACCGATCGACGGCCGCCGCAGGGCCTTTGTATGGCGCGCGTGAAGACGTGGTGGCTTTTGCGCACCGCACCGCCGCCTTGAACGACCTGGATGCCCGCTGGGTGCGCAAGCAATTGGCCGCTGCCAGACGTCTGCCTGCAGTGCAGAAGTTGATCATGCCCCCTCCCAGCGGGACAGCAAAGAATTGGGGGGCCTACCGAGATCGGTTCCTGACCCCGGACCGGGTGGGTGCCGGCGTCGCGTTTTGGCAGCGCCACGAGCGCTGGCTGCAAGCCGCTGAAGCCCGTTGGGGCGTGCCTGCAGAAGTGATTGTGGGCATCGTGGGCGTGGAGACCT
>RFSP01000306.1 GCA_009923895.1 Betaproteobacteria bacterium
GAAATCGAACCCGCACTGGCCGAGCATGCCCAAGCCCTGCGCGACATGGGCCACTGGACCATGGTGCGTCGCATGGATGGCGGCACTCAAGCGGCCGTGCGCCAGGGCGATTTGTGGAACGCAGGAGGCGATCCGCGTCGCGACGGGTACGCACTGGGCATTTAAGGGCCGCCCATGGGCGATCGTGTTGCAGTCGAGCAACTCATGCGACTCATGCTGGATCTGAAACTGTTCGAATTTCAGAATCAATTGAGACCGCGCGGCGCACAGACTCAATCGAGCGACAGCAGGCCTTCTGAGCAAGCGAATTCAGCGGCCTGAACATCGTTCTGAAAATTGAAGTTCGTCTCAAATTGGGCAATGTTCGACATTGACAACGACCGAGCGCATCTTAGAGGCAGAAATGACCTTTGAATGCAGCGCTTACTCAATCTTCGAGCGCAGGAATTACTTGAGAATCCCTCCAGTTTTGTTCTTGGCTCACTCATGTCTTCGGTTGACCGACTCGCTTTGGCATACGCCCGTTTCATCAATTTTTCGGCTTCGGTTCGACAATTGACAGGCCCGTCTGCGCTCGACGCCGCCGAGGAACGCATGCTGCATTGCCTGGCTGCAGCCTGGAGCATGGATCACCCGCTCACGGTGCTTCAGGCCATGGCGCTGCCTCATGGTCTGTCACAAAGCACCGCCCACCGCCGCTTGACTCAATTGCGTAAAAAAGGGTTCATGAACCTCAAGACCGACGAGCACGATGCGCGCGTGCGCTATGTGGAGTCCACCGACAAAGCCCAACGCTACTTTTCGCAGCTGGGCCGGTGCATGGTTGAGGCGCTCAAGGAATCTGGCGCCTCAACGCGCGGGGCTTAACTGGGCTGCTGGTTAGAATCCGATCCGGAAAACTCACCTCAGTCTGCAAGGCATTTGTTTTGCGGTGAAGTGAAAGGGCGATTTCATCAAATGCGCGCAGTTATTTTTATTCTGGCAGCCTCCTGTGGCCTCAGTGGATGCGCGGTGATCGCGGTCGCTGATGCGGTGGTGACAACAGGCGCCACAGTGGTCAAGGCTGGCGTGAAAACCGTTGGCGCTGTGGTGGATGCTGTGATTCCCGAGAAGAAACCCGAGCCTGAAAAAGACAAGCGGTAATCAGATTACAAAACCGCCCCTCACACCACCACCGGCTCCGCCTCCAGCCGAATCCCAAAGCGCCCGTAGACACTTTCTTGAATGGCGCGGGCCAGCGTCACCACTTCGGCGCCGGTGGCGCCGCCGCGGTTGACCAGCACCAAGGCCTGTTTGTCATAGACCCCGGCGCCGCCGATGGTCTTGCCTTTCCAGCCGCAAGCGTCAATCAACCAGCCTGCTGCCAGCTTGACGGTGCCATCAGGCAGTGGGTAATGCACGATGTTTGGCTCGCGCGCGATGATGTCGCGGCACTGCTCCTCGGTGACCACCGGGTTTTTGAAGAAGCTGCCCACGTTGCCGATGTGTGCGGGGTCAGGCAGCTTGGCACGCCGAATGGCGCACACCCACTCAAAGATCGTGGACGCCTCGGGGGCGAGAATGCCGGTCTCCGCCATTTTGCGTTCCAGATCCAGATAGCCCAGCTCAGGCTTCCAGGGCCGCGGCAGTTGGAGTCTCACCCGGGTGATCACGCTCTTGCCCGCCAAATGCTGCTTGAAGACGCTGTCGCGGTAGCCAAACCGACAAGCCGCCGCGTCAAGGGTGACGGTGCGGCCCGTCACCAGATCGACCGCGTCCAGGGAATGAAACCGGTCTTTCAGCTCCACCCCATAGGCCCCAATGTTTTGCACCGGCGCCGCACCCACCGTGCCAGGAATGAGGGCCAGGTTCTCCAAACCTCCCCAGCCTTGCTCGATGGTCCAAGCCACCAAGTCGGCCCAAGACTCTCCGGCCCCGGCCTCAATCAGCACCGATTCGTGGGTGGCCTGCACCAGACGCCGGCCCATGACCTCCACTTTCAGCACCAAGTCCGCCACATCGCGGGTGAAGACCACATTGCTGCCGCCACCCAAAATAAGCTTTCGCTCGCGGCCCCAGCGGGGGTGATCCACCACCTGGCGCACGTCCGACTCGCTGGTCACGCGCACCAGATGGGCCGCCACGGCGGGCAGTCCAAAGGTGTTGAGCTGGCGCAGACTCACGCGCGAATGCACACGCTCGTCCAAGGTGCTTGTGGGGCCCAAAGAGGTCATGCGACA
>RFSP01000307.1 GCA_009923895.1 Betaproteobacteria bacterium
GATGTGCCCGTGCAAGTGCAGCCGATGGAGCTGCACATCCCGGCCATTCATGGCGTGGGCGCGAGCCGGATTTATTTCGTCGATCGGTGGAAAGAATTTTCCATCTATGACGTGGACTTTGTACCCGTCCCCGGGGTAGACCCCCACCCACAGGCCCTGGAAGGGTTGCATTGGTTTGGCGTGGTTCAGTACATCGGCACCGACCGCACCGCCGACTGGGTGGAGTTTTATCGCAGCTTATTGGGCTTTGAAGTCATGGGCGCAGACCGCGAGACCGGGGTCTTGCCCAGCGGATGCGTGATGCGAAGCCCCGATGGCAGCTTGCATTTGCAGCTCATTGAGCCGTCGGGCGATTTTGTGGATGACGCCGAATGGATGCAGCGCGTGGCCTTTGGTGCCAGTGATGTGCCCGCTGCCGCGGCCACATTAAAGGCGCGAGGTGTGCAGTTTGTGGACACCGCTGGGGTGCGTGTGGGCACCCGGGGTGCACTCACGCAAAGTTGGTTGGGCGGCTTGATGTTTGAGCTGATCCACCATCAGGCCTGAAGGAGTTGTGCATGTTCATCCGCGACTTCGGCATGGACACCATCACCCTGGCGGGGCCGTTGTCGGCCAAGCTGCGAGCCATCCAAGCGGCAGGATTTTCCCAAGTGATGTTGTCAGCCCGCGATCTGGTGGGTCACCCGGATGGATGGGAAGCTGCGGTGGCCGAAGTCAAGTCCAGCGGATTGCGCGTCACGGGCTTTCAGGTGTTGCGAGACTTTGAGGGCTTGTCGGGCCATCTGCACGACTACAAAGTAGACGTGGCCAAGGGCATGCTCCAGATGTGTGCCGCGCTGGATTGTCGGGTGTTGCTCGTGTGCTCATCGACTTCACAACACGCCAGCCAGGACACTGATGCACTGGCCCGCGATCTGCGCAAGCTGGCCATGCTGGCATTGCCCTATCGCATCCGGGTGGCTTACGAAGGGCTGTCTTGGGGACGCACCATCAACGAATACACCACCGCTTGGGATGTGGTGCAGCGCGCTGATGCGCCGAATTTGGGTATTGGCATTGACTCGTATCACATCTTCGCCACCAACACAGCGCTGGACGCCTTGGCCGACATTGATGCGGAAAAGATTTTTCTGGTGCAGCTGTCGGACTTTATGTGGAACGAGGTGCGAACCCCCGAGGAGCGCATCACTACCGCGCGCACCTTCCGTGTTTTTCCGGGGGAGGGCGTGCACAGCGAGCAACTCGCCGCGCTGGTCACGGCGCTCGACCGCATGGGCTACCGTGGCGACTACAGTTTTGAAGTCTTCAACGACGACTATCAGCAACTGCCGTTGCCCTTGGTCTGTGACCGCGCTCGGCGCGCCGCGATTTGGCTGGCCGAAGACATCTTGGCTCGATCGCTCCCATTGCCGACCCTCAAAAAGGGGATGAGCATCCGTTGAGCCAAGCTGGCAGACCAGCCCCTTGTTGCGCACGCTCAACGCCGATTTTTCTCTGCTGCCTACATTGCTCGACACGCGTGCAACGCGCTTGTCCAGGTTTTGTTTCTGCACAGAAAGGTTTGCGATGAGACGTCGGAATACTCCGCAGGGTCACCCATTTCTTCCCTCAGTAGGTTTTACGAAAGCACCAGCCGTCATGCGATGGATGCTGCTCGGGACCACACTGGCTTCTGGGGTGGTGATGGCTGCGCCAGATACCACCATCAATCCCAGCGTCATCGTGCCCGCCGGCACGGCCAGCACACCGGCCACTCCTACCCAGGCCACAGCAACGTACACCTTCAGTTATGTTCACTTGGGCCAACCTGCCACCGCCCAATTCACCTACAACTTTGCCACCCAAAGCTGGCAGCCTCCGACTGGTTGGAGCCAAACCGTCGGCACACCTGCCGGTGTGAGTGAATTCACTATCTACAACGGCGCAGCAGGCACAGCAGACAAGATCGTGATCACTGGGGCGCCGACCATCACCAACACGCCCACCGCCGGCTCGAGCGCGTTGTCCAACATCGGGAGTTATGTGTCGCCCACCTACAGCGCCTTGTTGGGGATCAACACCACCGTGGCAGGCGGCTCCGTCACCGGCAACGCTCTGGTTTCTCACCCCGACATAGACATGATCGGATTTACCGGTGGGACGGCGACGGGTCGTGCGATCGCCGAGATCGCCGGCCGACAGCTAAAACCAGTGGCCCTCGAGCTCG
>RFSP01000308.1 GCA_009923895.1 Betaproteobacteria bacterium
CCTGGTGGTGGTGTTTGGCGGCAACAACGACGTTTTTGTGCAATCCAGTGTGCTGTCGGCCAAAGCCACCCAGATTCAGACCGACGCTGCTGCGGGCAAGATCACCGCCGATCAGGCCAGCGCCTTGTTGCTTGACGCCCAAACGGCCGCGCAGGCCGAGCTGAAAACCGCGGCGACGGCCTTGGCCGGTTATGTCCGAGATCAGATTGTGGCCAAGGGTGCGAAGTATGTGATGGTGTGGAACCTTCCGGACTCGTCGTTGACTCCCTTCGGAGGCACTCTGTCGGCCTCAGGGCGGGCCACGTTGACGGGTTTGGTGGACATCTTCAACCTCTGGTTGCGCGAAGGGCTCAAGGACCAACCGGTGCAATTGGTGGATGCCAATGCCATCTTCCGTGACGTGTACACCAATCCGTCCAAATACGGCTTTGTCAACAACACGGTGCCGGCATGTGATGCCACCAAGATCGCGGCGATCACGGGCGGCGCAGTGACCGACGGCTCGTCGCTGTTTTGCAACTCCACCGCCGGCGCGCCCTACAACGGTATCCGCACCGGTGCGGACGTGAACACCTGGCAATTTGCGGATGGGGTGCACCCCACCACCGGCGGGCACAAAGCCCTGAGTGACATTGCTGCCAAGCTGCTCCAGTCTTACGGCTGGTTCTGAGCGGCCCTACGAGGATCACCATCATGAAGTTGCGCTTGACGATTCTTGCTGCCGGTGCGGTGGCTGTGATGACCACAGGTTCGGCCTTTGCAGAAGGCCTGACCTTCAAGACGGGGGCCATCCGCTACAACACCCACTCCAAAACCAATGGCATCTCGGGCATCGGCATTCCCGCAGGGGCCGATGCGCAGGTGGGAGACGCCTCGACGGTGGTTTTCACCATCGAGCGCGCGCTGACCCCCAATGTGGGTGTGGAGCTGGTTCTTGGCATTCCTCCCACGGTGAAATCCCGAGCGACGGGCAGCGTGGCATTTTTGGGCGACAACGTGTTGTCGGCCAAGAACTTGGCGCCCACGGTCTTTGTCAATTACCACTTTGGCGCCCCCGGAGATGCACTGCGGCCCTACGTGGGCCTGGGACTGAACTACACCAAGTTCGTCAGCATCCAATCCAAGCTGGCACCGAGCGTGCAAATGAGTGAATCCATGGGCATGGCCTGGGTCGGGGGCGTGGATTACGCCATCAACCGGCAGTGGGGCCTGTACGCGAGCGCGTCTTCTTTGGATGTGCGCTCCAACGTGGTTGGGGTGGCCAGCACCGTCTTGACCACCAGCATCGACTTCCGCCCGGTGGTGTATTCCGTGGGCGCGTCTTACAAATTCTGATCCGTTTGCGGCTTTAAGAGATCCAAGACCCTCAGGCATGAGGGTCTTGTTTTTTGAGCGCAGCGCGTTGCTCCACCCGCACCTTGGTCGTGAGGATGACGCCGGCCAAGATCAGCGTGAGGGCATTGGCCACGATGATGGGCCAGGCACCCAGCGCCCAGCCGTAAGCCAGCCACAAGGCAATGCCCAGCGTGAAGGCGCCGTACATCCCCAGCGAAATGCCGCTGACATCTTGCGTTCTGAGGGTCAGCACGGCTTGGGGCACAAAAGACAATGTGGTCAGCGAGGCGGCCGCATAGCCCAACCAATCGATTGCAGTGAAGCTCATGGGGGTGTCGGGAACCGAGGATCTTGCAGGAGGACTGCATCATCGCATGGCTACACTCTGCCTATGAACACCCGGTCTTTGCCCACTTTGCTTGCGCTGGACACTTCCACCCAGGAGATGTCGCTGGCCGTGCAGGCGGGCAACCAAAGCAAGACTTGGCAAGGGCCTGGAGGCGCAGCCGCCTCGGCTCAGCTGTTGACGCAGATTTCTCAATTGTTGGCCCACAGCGGTGTGCAAGTGCGGGCGCTGCAAGCCGTGGCATTTGGCTGCGGCCCTGGGGCGTTCACGGGGTTGCGCGCCGCCTGCTCGGTGGCGCAAGGGCTGGCCATGGGGGCGGGCGTGGACGTCATCGCCGTGGACAGTTTGATGCTGGTGGCCGAGGCCGCTTGGGCGGACTTGCCCTCCTCGCCAGAGGGCTTGGAGGTGGGCGTTCTGATGGATGCGCGCATGGGTGAGGTGTACGCCGCCCGTTATCAGCGCCATGACGGGGCATGGCAGGTGATCCACCCTCCCGTCTTGTGTGACCC
>RFSP01000309.1 GCA_009923895.1 Betaproteobacteria bacterium
CCACACTGCGCATGTCGCGAATGGGCACGGACTCGGTCAACAAGTTTTGCAGGGTGCGCGTCACCACGCCCAAAGACAACTTGCCCGGCACCAACTCCTCCACCAATTTGGGAGACTTGGCGGCCAGCTTGTCCAACAGCTTTTGTGTCTCGTCATGGCTGAGCAGCTCTGAGGAGTTGTCTCGCAGCACTTTGTTCAGGTGCGTGGCAATGGCGGTGGCAGGATCCACCACGGTGTAGCCCAGCGCCCGGGCTTGCTCGCGCTGCACAGGATCGATCCAGACGGCTTCCAAACCAAAGGCCGGTTCGCGGGTTTTTTGGCCCTCGACCTTGCCGTAGACCTTGCCCGGGTTGATGGCCAATTCTTTGCCCACCTTCACCTCACCGCGACCGCGCACCAATCCGTAGCCCAGTTCCAATCCGATCAGATCCACTTGTTCGACATCGTCCCAGTCCAACTCTTTGGGCGGCTCGGTGGCGGCGGCGGGAAGGTCGGCTGCCGTGGCGGGCTGGGCCTGCTTTTGCAGTGACATCCAACCAATGCCAGCGGTTGCACCGGCCAGCAACAAGAAGACCAAGTGCGGCATTCCCGGCACGATGCCCAAGATCGCCAAGATCGACGCCGCAATGAACAGCGCCGATGGGTTGGCCATTTGCGAGCGCGCCTGTTCGGTCATGGACTCCGAGGTGGTCACGCGCGTGACAATGATGGCCGTGGCCAATGACAAGAACAGGCCCGGGATCTGTGCCACCAGGCCGTCGCCGATGGTCAGCAGGGTGTACAGCCGACCGGCTTCGCCGGCGCTCAGGCCGTGTTGCCCGATGCCCACGATCAGGCCGCCCACAATATTGATCAGCAGAATCAACAACCCGGCAACGGCGTCGCCGCTGACGAATTTCGACGCACCGTCCATGGAGCCAAAGAAGTCGGCCTCCTGGGCCAATTCCTCGCGCCGTTTTTTGGCGGTGTCGTGGTCGATTACGCCGGCATTGAGGTCGGCATCGATCGACATTTGTTTGCCAGGCATGGCGTCCAAGGTGAAGCGCGCATTGACTTCAGAGACGCGGCCTGCACCTTTGGTCACCACGATGAAGTTGATGATCATCAAGATGATGAAGATCACGAAGCCCACCAAGTAATTCCCGGCGATCAAAAATTCGCCAAACGACGCTATCACCTTGCCGGCCGCCTCAGGCCCAGTGTGTCCGTGAACCAAGATCACGCGCGTGGAGGCCACGTTCAACGCCAGCCGCAACATGGTGGCCAGCAGCAAGACTGAGGGAAATGACGAGAACTCCAGTGGCTTGCGGGTGCCAATGGCCACCATGATCACCACCAGACCGATCACGATGTTGAACGTGAACAAAATGTCCAGCACCAGCGGTGGCAGGGGCAGGACCAGCATCGCCATGATGAGCAACACGAGCAACGGAATACCGAGCCCGGTCGTATCAATACGGGCCAAGTTCTGTCGGATCGTTGACAGGCTGAGCGTGGTCATGGCGCAAGAACTGCAATCCTTGTGCCATCCTGGGGCTCCGGGGCCTTTGGGCGGCAACAGGTGTCCGGTCACGGTTCTTGCAGATTCAAGGCATTGATCACCTTGAACCCAACCAAGAGACCGCCCCATGTCGACGTCGATCTCCGACTTTTCTGCCTCTGGCCCTTCGTTCAGCGCAGACGTTCCTTCAGGGTCCAGTTCAGGTCCTCCCGAGGGGACCGCTGGCGAATCTTCGGCAGCATCGTCGGCCTTTGCCCAGGCTTTCGCTCAAAAACTGGCTGACCTGGCGGCCCAACGGCGAGCCCAAGACAGAGATACTGCTCAAAGTGCAGATGACGCCGCTCGGCGGCAAGAAGTTGCCGCTGAGTCAGACGCCTTGAGCGCCCGTGACAGCCGGCTGGCCAAGTTGGCAGGCCTTGAAAATACTGATGGGTCGGCCGAAGGCGGGACCGACGGCGCGCAGCGGGTCCTCTCGGATACGGCGCTAGTCGGGCAGATCGGCCCGACCGGCCCGACCGACCCCACCGACCCACTTTTGACGGGCCTGGATGCCAGCGCTTGGGCTGCGCAGGTTGCGGCTGCAGCCGCAGCGGCCACTTCAGCCTCCTCAGCCACGCCTTCTTGGGCAGCCGGATTGACCACCGTGGCCGTCAGCCCCGGGTTGAACGTGATTCAGCCCGCACAAAGCG
>RFSP01000310.1 GCA_009923895.1 Betaproteobacteria bacterium
TGCGGGCCTGCCAACGGGGCAGGGCCGCTTTGACGATTTCGTCGATCAGAGGGTAGGCGGCAACGGTCAGGGTGGTGCGTGGGGCGGCTTGCAGCGGGCCTCCCAGTCCCATCGATGCGCTCAGACCCACCAACACCTGCCGCCGCTTCGGCCCAGGGCCGCGCACTGGCCGCGAGGTTGTTTCGCCTGTCAACGCACCCTCAGCGCCATGGCCTTCTTTTCGGTGGTTCATTGTGGTGTGTCGGGACAGTCGGTGGGCAGGGCGCCATGGGGAGACCAGGGAGACCCATGTTTGAAAGCGCTTTCAAATTATGGAGAAGCTGGCGAGGTGTGTCAAATCAGGGTATGTGCGGATGAGGGGGTCAGGCGCGTGATGACGCCGCATGGGCACCAGCAGGCGAAGCCGTGGACTCGCGGACCACCACCCGCGGGTGCGGCAGTTCAAAGACCGGCTTTTCCCCTCTCAGCATGCACAGCATGGCGCAGGCGGCGCCCTGTCCCAGTTCGTAGGCCGGGTGATGGACGGTGCTCAGTGGCGGAATGCTGTAGCGCGACATCGACAAGTCGTCAAAGCCCATGACGGAGACGTCTTGAGGCACGCGAAGAGAGTGCCGTTGCAGCGCCAGGCAGGCCCCCAAGGCCATTTGGTCGTTGGCAGCAAACAGCGCCGTGAAGCGCTGTCGGGTGTCCAGCAGGCGCTCGGCGGCGAGCATCCCGCTTTCCTCGTGAAATAGCCCGGGCGCCACCAACTCGGGTTTGAAAGCGATGCCTGCGGCTTCCAGCGCAGCCCGGTAGCCTCGCAAGCGCTCGTTTGCATCCGGATGCTCGGTGTTGCCTGCGATGAAGGCGATGCGCTGGTGCCCCAGAGAGATCAAGTGTTGGGTGGCCAAGCGGGCACCTTCAAAGTTGTCGAAGTCCAGGCTGAACAAGTTGGGGGCTTTGAGTCGCCGACCCGTGGCCACCACGGGCAGCGCCTTGGCGGTTTGCTTGAGGGCCGCATCGCTCAAGCGCCCTGTGAGCACGATGATGCCGTCGACCCGGCGTGAGCGCAGCATCTCGATGCAACGGGCCTCCTCGCTGGCATTCCAGTGACCGCTGACGAACATCGGGGTGTAACCGGCGCGGTCCAGCTCATCTTCGATGCCTCGCAGGGCCACCCCATAAAACGGGCTGTCGATGGACTGCGTGACCACCCCCACGCTCAAGGTGCGTCCCCCCGCCAGTCCGCGTGCCATGGGGTTGGGAACGAAACCGAGCCGCGCAATGGCCTCGTCCACGGCCTGCTTCTTGTCCTCGCTCACCACCGCTGTGCCGTTGAGAATGCGTGAGACCGTGCTGGCCGACACGCCTGCGGCTTGCGCCACCATCTGCAGAGTGACAGAGCCGTCACCTGAGGCGGCAGATGCAGAGGGAGAAGAGGTCCGGCGGTGAGGCATTGAGGCGTGAGCGATCGAAAACTGCGAATGAGTGTAGCGGTTGGAGGGTTGCAGACGCGAGAGCAGGGATGTTGCTCCGCATGCTGGGTGTGCCACAGAACCGCTTCCTCGTTGTGACAGGCATCCAACACAGGGTTTTCACTAAAACCTCACTGGATGGAGCGACGGATTTCGCGGCACCTATCGTTTCTACGTACTTGACTGAAAGCGGTTTCAGATTAATCATGTCGACCACTGTGAAAGCGCTTTCACAGAAGAATTCATCAACGCTGCTTTATTTTCGGGAGAACCCGCATGCGAACCACCGCACGTCGACGCGCCGTCCATTTCCGCTTAAATCCGTTGGTCGCCGCATGCGGCGTCTTGATCGGGTCGGTTTCGGTTCATGCACAAGAGGCCAAGAAGCCCGATGTGCAGCAGTTGGACGCCGTCGAGGTGACGGGTATTCGCAAGAGCTTGGAAACCTCCTTGGACTTGAAGCGCAGTGCGCGCGGCCTGGTCGATGGCATCGTGGCCGAGGACATCGGCAAGTTCCCAGACACCAACTTGGCTGAGTCGTTGAGCCGCATCAGTGGCGTATCTGTGGAGCGCTACAACGGTGAGGGCACCCGCATCACCGTGCGTGGCATGGGCTTAGTATGTCATCCTCCGATGAAGTCGGAGTCGTCGCGACATGTGCATCATCTGCCAGACCGCAACCATCGGTGCCTCGCTGCTTGCGAGC
>RFSP01000032.1 GCA_009923895.1 Betaproteobacteria bacterium
GATGAGCATCAGCGCCACGCCCTGCCAAGAGTAGGGGGTGTAGAGGTGGTTCTCGATCCAATCGTTGGGGGTGTTGTGCCCGTATTTGGTGAGAGTTTCTTGGTTCTTGGCCTCGGTCCGGTAGAGCTCTGACCCCCGCAACAACACGGTGTCAATGCCTCGCGTGACGGGGCTGTGCGGGTCGTCCACCGTCTCACACTTGGCGTGGTGTTTGCGGTGGATGGCCACCCACTCTTTGGTGACCATGCCGGTGGTCATCCACAGGCACAACCGAAAGAAATGCGCCGGCAGCGGATGCAAATCGAGCGCCCGGTGCGCCTGAGCCCGATGCAAGAAGATGGTGACCGAGGCGATGGTGCAGTGCGTCACCACCAAGGTGTAAATGACGATCTGCCACCACGCGGCGTGCAACAAACCGTGGGCGAGCCAGTCGACCAGCGCGTCACGAACCATCAAAAACTCAGACATGCAGACATCCCCCTGCCGAAAAGAAGCAGGCTGGCAGGGATTGTAGGGGGGAAGGCGGCCGGGGGGAAGCGAAAATTGCACTCCCTGGAAGGGTCTTATGTGGGCTCAAAAATCGTTAAATTGAGCCAAATATCGCTGATTTGTAGGCAACATGCAGATTGCCGCGCCGGCTTGCAGCCGGCTCGCAATGACGGTGGGCCCCTCGTCACGGCCCGGCCCCTGGAAACGGGGCCGTTCGTCATGGCGAGGCCCGAAGGGCTGAGGCCCCTCCGTCATGGCGAGGCCCGAAGGGCCGTGGCCATCTTCTTACTGTTTGCGTTCCCACACGGCCGCAAAAAAGCCGTCCATGGCGTGGCGATGGGGCCAGGCTCGGAAGTCACCATTCGCGGTCACGGGCAGCCGGAGATTGGCGCCATTTCAGATCTGGGTTTCGACGCAGGGTCCCCAAGCCCGAACAAGGGGCATCCACCAAGACCCGGTCCACCTTGCCAGCCAGACGTTTGACGCGATCATCACGCTCATGGGCGATTTGGGCAGGATGCACGTTGGACAGCCCGCTGCGTGCCAACCGGGGCTTGAGTGCGTCCAAGCGGTGACCCGACGTGTCCCACGCATACAGTCGACCGGTGTTGCGCATCATGGCGCCAAGCGCCAAGGTCTTGCCCCCCGCGCCCGCGCAAAAGTCCACGACCATCTCACCCCGAGAAGCCCCCGTGAGCAGAGCCAAAAGTTGGCTGCCTTCGTCTTGCACCTCCACGTCACCTTGAACAAAAAGCGGCAATTTGCTCAAGGTGGGCTTGCCCTCCACACGCACACCCCAAGGGGAGAACGGGGTTTCATTGGCCGCCAGGCCTGCGGCCACCAACCCCGCCAAGACCTCCTCACGTTTGGCTTTCAGCACATTGACCCGCAGATCGAGTGGGGCGCCCTGGTGCAAAGAAAGCGCCAGCGGCCAGAAGTCCTCACCCAATTGGCCTTGCAGCGCATGAGCCAACCAATCGGGCAGGTTGTGACGCAATTTGTCTGGCAGGCTTTGTCGGTCGACGGCCAAGACCTGAGTGCGCCAGTCCCACTCGCGGGGCCCCAACGCGCCTCGCAAAAAGGTGTCACTGCCCTGCCAAGCGAGGATGGCCAAGCGGCGCTCCAATGCCCCCGATCCACTTTGAGCCAAGTGGGCCCACAACAAGCGCTGGCGCAACACGGCATAAGCCGTCTCGGCCAAGGTGTGCCGCTCCCGAGGACCCAGGGCGCGATGGCGACGGAAAAAAGCAGAGACCACCCCATCGGCTGGGGAGTCCAGTTTCAAAATCGCGCGAAGGAGCTCGGTGGTAAGGTCCAGCCCGCTGGGCCAAGGTGTGGGCGTCATCGTCAGCACGCACCGCAACGACCGACTGCATCACGATGGGGCCGTGGTCGAGCTCTGCGGTGACAAAGTGCACCGTGGCACCCGCCACTTTGCAGCCGGCATCCAAGGCCCGCTGGTGTGTGTCCAAGCCCGGAAAGGCCGGCAGCAAAGACGGGTGAATGTTCAGCAGCCGCTGGGCGTAGCGTTGAACAAAGCGCTCCCCCAAAATGCGCATGAATCCAGCCAGAATCACCCCATCGGGCCTAAGGGCATCAATGGCCTCGGACAAGGCGTCATCGAAGGCCTCCCGGCTCTCGTAAGCGCGATGGTCCACCACCGCCGTGGCGATGCCCTGCTCTTGGGCGAAGGCCAATCCTTGGGCGTCAGGGCGGTTGCTGAGCACCCCCACCACCTGGGCCGGCCACCCCTGCAGGGCGCATTGGCGCACGATGGCCTGCATGTTTGAGCCTTGGCCCGAGATCAAAACAACGAGTCGTTTCATGGTTTTGCACAGTGTAGAGGGTCCCGCGTGAGCGAAAATCGCGCGGTCATTGGAAAATTCATCAAATTACATGAGCGCTCGCGTCCTCTCCGGCATGCGCCCCACTGGGGCCTTGCACCTGGGTCATTACCACGGGGCCCTGAAGAACTGGGTCCGTCTGCAATCTCAATACGAGTGCTTTTATTTCGTGGCGGACTGGCATGCCCTGACCACGCATTACGAGAGCCCCGAGGTCATTGAACGCAATGTGTTCGACATGGTGATCGACTGGATTGCCGCGGGGCTGGATCCCGAACGCTCCACGATCTTCGTGCAAAGCCGTTTGCCCGAGCACGCCGAGTTGTTCACCTTGCTCGCCATGGGCACGCCGTTGGGGTGGCTTGAGCGAGTGCCCACCTACAAAGACCAGATTGAAAAACTCAAGGACAAAGACCTGGCCACTTACGGTTTCTTGGGATACCCCTTGCTGCAAGCGGCCGACATCCTCATCTACAAGGCGGCCTATGTCCCCGTGGGCGAAGATCAATCGTCGCACGTGGAGCTCACGCGCGAAGTGGCTCGGCGCTTCAATCATTTGTATGGCCGCTCGCCGGCGCTCGAGGCGCAAACCGCCGAAGCGGTGGCCAAGCTGAGCAAAGACGATGCTCGCTACTTCGAAAAGCAGCGAAAAGCCTTTGGTGAAACCGGCTCCACCGAGGCCCTCGCCAAAGGCGAAGGCCTGGTGCGCAAGGCGGCCAGCCAAGTGTCAGGGTGGACCGCTGCCGACAGCGAACTGTTGTTGGGCCACTTGCGTGGCAGCGGCAAAACCATCTTGACCGAGCCCCAAGCGCTGCACACCGAAGTCACCAAATTGCCCGGCCTGGACGGTGCCAAGATGAGCAAGAGCTACGGCAATGCCATTGCCATGCGCGAAGACCCGGCCGTGGTGCAAGACAAGGTGCGCCGCATGCCCACCGATCCTCAACGTGTACGACGTACAGATGCGGGAGACCCTGAGCGCTGCCCGGTGTGGCAGTTCCATCAGGTCTACAGCGACAAGCCCACGCAGGAGTGGGCCGCATCGGGCTGCAAGAGTGCGGGCATTGGCTGCCTGGAATGCAAACAGCCCGTGATCGACGCGATCTTGAAGGAACAAGCCCCGTGGCGGGAACGGGCACAGCCCTATTTGAACAACCGTCAACGTGTCCATGAAATCGTGCAAGAAGGCACCGAGCGGGCCCGAGTGGTGGCGCGCGAGACCATGGGTGATGTGCGTGCCGCCATGGGGCTGAGCTACTGAGCGCATGACGACGCTGCTCCACACCCAAGGCTTGGCCGCGCAACGAGGCGAGCGCCTGCTGTTTCGTGGCTTGAACTTGACGCTCCAGCCGGGAGAGGTGGTGTGGCTGCGCGGTCGCAACGGCCGCGGCAAAACGTCCTTGCTGCGCATCTTGGCGGGTTTGTCAACACCCGCTGAGGGCTCGGTCAGCCTTCAAGGGCTTGACGGTGACGCCCCCTCCTCCCCGCGAGACTCGGCCTCACGGGGCGACGTGCTGTACATCGCTCATGCCAACGCCTTGAAAGACGATCTGTCGGCTGCGGAGGCCTTGGAATTCTTGGCGCGGGTGCACGGACACCTCCCCTCATCGCAGAGCATCCTGGCCGCGCTGACTCGGCTGGGCGTGGCCGGACACGTCCAGGCCCCCGTTCGCACGCTCAGCCAAGGCCAACGGCGGCGGGTGGCCCTGGCCCGACTGGCTCTGGGATCGCAATCGCGCATCTGGTTGCTCGACGAGCCCTTTGATGCCCTGGACGACGCGGGTGTGAACGCGCTCAACAGCCTGTTGAGCGAACATGCTCAACAGGGAGGCGCGGCGCTGTTGACCAGCCACCAAGCCCTGATCCTCAAGGACCCCCTGCCTCGGGTGGTCCACCTGGACACGGACGCGTCATGAGGGCTCTTTTTATGGCCGTCTTGATGCGAGACCTGCGCTTGGCCGCGCGGCGTCGAATCGAGTCGTTGTTGCCGCTGGTGTTCTTTGTGGTGGCAGTGAGTCTCTTTCCCTTGGGCGTGGGGCCTGAGCCCCAGACCTTGCGCCTGATTGCACCGGGCGTGGTGTGGGTCTGCGCATTGCTGGCTTCGATGTTGTCGGTCAATTCGCTCTACGCCACCGATCATGCCGACGGGTCCTTGGAGCAAATGCTCTTGGCACCTCATCATCCGGTGGTGATTGCATCAGCCAAAGCCCTGTCACACTGGCTCATCACGGGCTTGCCCCTGATGATCACCGCGCCCGTCATTGGTTTGCTGTTTGATTTATCCTCCGCCACCTTGGCCACGCTGGTTGCCGGGCTGCTGCTGGGCACCCCGATCCTTAGCCTGTTGGGGGGTCTTGGGGCGGCACTGACGCTGGGGCTGCGCAGCGGTGGCATGCTGCTCATCCTGATCGTGCTGCCGCTGGCCACGCCGGCGTTGATTTTTGGCGCGGGCGCTGCAGCCACGGTCGAAACCGGTTTGTCTGCATCGGGCCACTTGTCGTTGCTGGGAGCGCTGCTGATTGCCACGGCGGTGGGGGCCCCTTGGGCCACCGCCGCAGCGCTTCGAATCTCCACCGAGTGAGTGCGGAGTCACCACACCATGTCACTGACCTTTTTCACTTTCTCGTCACCGCCCCAGTTCTACCGGCTCACCGGCTATCTTGTCCCCTTGTGTTGGGCGGCGTTTGCCGTGCTGTCGGCCATTGGCCTGTACATGGGTTTTTTTGTCGCGCCCACCGATGCCACACAAGGCGATGTGTACCGGGTGATCTTCATTCATGTGCCTGCGGCCTGGATGTCGATGCTCTTGTACCTGGTGATGGCCTTCTGGGCCGCCATTGGGTGGGCGTTCAACGCGCGCTTGGCTTCCATGGTGGCTCGCGCGGCTGCGCCCACGGGCGCTCTGTTCACTTTTCTGGCCCTTTGGACCGGAGCACTGTGGGGCAAGCCCACCTGGGGCACCTGGTGGGTCTGGGATGCGCGCTTGACCTCCGAGCTCATTTTGCTGTTTCTCTATCTGGGCTTCATGGCCTTGGTGGAAGCCATTGATGACACGCGTCGAGCAGACCAAGCCGGGGCCTTGCTGGCCATCGTAGGCGCAGTGAACGTGCCCATCATCTATTTCTCGGTGAAGTGGTGGAACACGCTGCACCAGGGCGCCTCGGTCAGTCCGACCATGGCTCCCAAGATGGCCAGCACCATGCTCACGGCCATGATGCTGATGTCCTTGGCATTTTGGGCTTACGCATTCGCGATGGTGTTCATGCGCACGCGGGCCTTGATCTTGGAGCGCGAACGAGGCGCTCATTGGATCAACGAACTCAAAGACTGAAGGAGAGCAACGATGCAATGGGCCAGTCCTGAAGCCTTTTTCGCCATGGGAGGCTATGGCTTGTATGTGTGGGGGTCCTACGCGGTGACGGCCCTGTTGATGGGGACGGAAGTCTGGATGGCATGGCGCCGCCATCGGCAGGCGCGCCAGAATTCGCGCGCCATGACGTCGCAGGAGTCCCTGCCATGAAACCCCGTCACCGCCGACTCGTCATGGTCGCTGGCGGCGTGGTGGCCGTGGCTGCCATTGCCGCTTTGGTGCTCAACGCGTTTCAGAGCAACCTCGTTTTCTTTTATTCGCCCAGCCAAGTGGCCAATCACGAGGCCCCCGAAGGGCGCACCTTTCGCATCGGTGGCATGGTGGAGGTGGGAAGCGTGCAGCGGGATGGCACGCAAATTCGTTTTGTGGTGACAGACACTGCCAAGACCTTGCCTGTGCGATTCGAGGGCATCTTGCCCGACCTCTTCAAGGAGGGCAAAGGCGTGGTGGCCCAAGGCCAACTCAAAGACGGCATCTTTGTGGCCCGCGAGGTCTTGGCCAAACACGATGAGAACTACATGCCGCCCGAAGCGGCCGAAGCACTCAAGCAGGCCCAGGCGGGCGATGAAAAGTTGGGCAAGACCGTGCAGGGAGCCAAGCCTTGATAGCAGAACTTGGTCATTTTTGTTTGTGGCTCGCCGCGGGCCTGATGATGGTCATGAGCGTTGTGCCCCTGGCAGGCGCACAACGCGGACGCGGGGATTGGATGGCCTTGGCGCGCCCATCGGCCGTGGGGTGTTTTGTGTTGGTGGGATTGTCCTTTGCTGCGTTGACAGCCTGCTTCGTCCAAAACGACTTCTCTGTGGTGTACGTGACCCAGCATTCCAACAGCGCGCTGCCTGTGGCCTACAGAGTCGCTGCCGTGTGGGGTGGGCACGAAGGCTCGTTGCTGTTGTGGGTGATGATGCTGGTCACGTGGATGATTGGCGTGGCTCTGTTCAGCCGCCATCTGCCCTCGCCCGTGGTGGCTCGCATCCTGTCAGTCATGGCGCTGGTGGCGCTGGGCTTGCTGCTGTTTTTGTTGTGGACGTCCAATCCTTTTGAGCGGATGTTCCCTGCAGCCCCCGATGGGCGTGACTTGAATCCGCTGCTGCAGGATCCGGGCATGGTGATCCACCCCCCCATGCTCTACATGGGCTACGTAGGCTTCTCGGTGGCCTTTGCCTTTGCCGTCGCGGCCTTGATCGGTGGCAACCTCGATTCGCAATGGGCCCGCTGGACCCGCCCGTGGACGGTCGCGGCTTGGATCTTTTTGACCATCGGCATCATGCTCGGCAGTGCCTGGGCCTACTACGAACTGGGGTGGGGCGGGTGGTGGTTCTGGGATCCTGTAGAGAACGCATCGTTCATGCCCTGGCTGGTGGGCACGGCGCTCATTCATTCTTTGGCCGTCACAGAAAAGCGGGGCAGCTTCAAGAGTTGGACCGTCTTGTTGGCGATCTTGGCGTTTTCTTTGTCATTGCTGGGCACGTTCCTCGTGCGCTCGGGGGTGTTGTCATCGGTGCATGCGTTTGCCTCCGACCCGAGCAGAGGACTGTTCATCTTGGCCTTGTTGCTTGCGGTCGTGGGTGCGTCGCTGACGCTGTATGCATGGCGAGCCCCCAGCGTGGGCCTGGGCGCCAGGTTTGGGCTGCTGTCTCGGGAGACGCTGCTGCTGGGTAACAACGTGCTGTTGCTGGTGGCCTGTGCCGCCGTGCTGCTGGGCACCTTGTATCCCTTGGTGCTGGATGCCTTGGGGCTGGGCAAGATTTCCGTGGGACCACCCTACTTTGATACGGTGTTCGTGCCACTGATGGCGCCGGTGATCTTCTTGATGGGCGTGGGACCCATGGCGCGATGGAAGCAGGCCGAAATGCCGGAGTTGGTGCAGCGATTGAAGTGGGCCCTGGGGGTGTCGGTGGTGGCGGCTTTGGCCAGCGCTTGGAGTGCTGGACGTTTGGGGCTGTTGGCCACCTTTGCTTTGTGGCTGGCTTGGTGGGTCATTGCTGCAGTGGCCACCGATTTGTGGGAACGCATCAGACCCCGCCCTGGCCACAGTGGCAACGCATGGAGCCGTGCGCGCCAACTGCCACGGGCCATGGTGGGCATGATGCTCGCCCACCTGGGAGTGGCCGTGTTCATCGTGGGGGTGACCTTGGTCAAGACCACCGAAGTCGAGCGCGACGTCAAGATGCGTCCCGGTGATTTCACACAGATCGGTGACTTGCGTTTTACCTTGGCGGAACTGCGTGAACGTGAGGGTCCCAACTACAGGGCGGTACAAGGCGTGATGAAGGTCACGGACACGTCGCGCGGGAACAAGCTGGTGGCCGAGCTCACTCCCGAAAAGCGCATGTACCGCGTGCAGCAAATGCCCATGACCGAGGCGGCCATCCAGCCCGGATTGCTGCGGGATCTGTATGTGTCTCTGGGCGAGCCGGTGGACAACGGCGCGGCTTGGGTGGTTCGCGTCTACGTCAAGCCCTTCGTCGATTGGATCTGGGGCGGATGTCTGCTGATGGCCCTCGGCGGAGGATTGGCTGCCAGTGATCGGCGTTACCGTCAACGCAAGACACAAGATGAAGCCCACGCGTTGGGCCAGAAGGTGGCAACGTCATGAAAAGGACTTGGCAATTTTTGGTGCCACTGGTGCTGTTTGCCATCTTGGGCTTCTTTCTCTTCAAGGGGCTCAATCTCAACCCCCGGGAGGTGCCGTCGCCGCTCATCAACAAGCCTGCACCGGCCTTTGCCTTGCCTCGGCTGGATGACCCGACGCAAACGGTTCGGCGCGATGACTTGCTGGGCAAAGTGTGGGTGCTCAATGTCTGGGCGTCGTGGTGTGCCCCGTGCAGACAAGAACACCCGTTGGTGGTGGCATTCGCGCAGCGCAATCAAGTCCCTGTGTTTGGACTGAATTACAAAGACAAGCGCGACGCGGCCCAAGCGTGGCTGCGTGGCCTGGGAGATCCTTATGCGGCGACCCTGGTGGATGCCGATGGCAAGGTGGGCATTGACTACGGCGTGTATGGCGTGCCGGAGACCTTTGTCATCGACGCCCAAGGCGTGGTGCGCTACAAGCAGATCGGCCCGCTGACCGAAGAGGCCATTCGCGACAAGATCGAGCCCCTGCTCAGGCAGCTGGGTGTGGCAGGAAGGCCGGCAGCAGCAGCAGCAGAGCCTTCTGCGCTCGCTTCCCGAGTTTGATGGTGTCGCAGCCTTACAGGAGAAGTGCCATGCGTGGCTGGCTCATGACGGTGTGTGTGGTGATGATGACGTGGGTCCCAGGCGCTCAAGCGGCCGATGCGCCCACCACGGCCACCGACCCGGTGTTGGAGGCGCAAGTGCTGCGGGTGGCCAGCGAGTTGCGCTGTTTGGTGTGTCAAAACCAGACCATTGCCGATTCGCACGCAGAGCTGGCCATCGACTTGCGCAATCAGGTGCGTGAGATGCTCCAACGGGGCGACAGCGAACAACAGATCATCGATTACATGACAGCGCGTTATGGCGACTTTGTGCTGTATCGACCTCCAGTCAAGACCACCACGGCCGTGCTCTGGTTTGGTCCTGCGGTGTTGCTGGTGGGTGCGGTGACGGTCTTCATCGCCCTGTTGCGTCGGCGCTCGAAGTTGTCAGCCGACCAGTTTGAGCCCGATCCGGAAGATCGGGGCTGAACCGATGCCGCCTGAGGAACTCAGGCCTTCAAGCAAACCGGCCGTGTAAAAACCAGCCACTGCCCTTGGGTGTGAGGGGGAGTCGGGTGCGATAGATCCACACAAGCGATCCATCGTGGGCCTGGGCAATGAAGTAATCGCGCAGCGCTGGCAGATCGTCCCACCAGCCTGACTCGACACGCTCTGGTCCTGCCAGCAATTGCAGCGCGTGGCCATCCAGACACGGGCGGCCCTGTCGTTCCTTGAGCGCTTGGGGATTGGGCAAGAGCCACACCGGTCGGATCAAATGTGTGCCATCCCCTGCAATGGGGTGGGGCGAAGCGTCGGGCGCGTGGTCGCGACGGACGGGGCTGGCCTGCCAACGCATCGGCGTTGAACGTGTGGCGCGCTCAGGGCGATGGTCGGCATGGGGCTGCATCATGCGCACACCCTGTGGACCCAGCCTGGCTTGCAAACGCTCGAGCATGCGAGACAGGCCCTCTTGCTCGTTGGCGCGTGTGGGAAACAACTCGGCATTGGGCGGTGACGTTCGCACAAACGCTTCACAACACAGACGCAGCGCCGAGGTGGGTGCGATGACAGGCACTTGGGCCAGGCGTTCTCGCAACATGAAGAGCAAATGATCGCGATCACTGGAAGGCTCGACCAACGCCACCGCCAGGACACCGTGACCGGACAAAGTCTGTTCGGGTGACATGGCAGACCGCTGTTCTTGCTGCAAGTGCAAGGTGAAGCGCAACACACGCGCATGGTGAGCACCGACCCAAGCCAGCAAGCGTGTCAGCAACAGTTCTGCTCCATGCAAGATGAGATCGGTTGTCTCGGCCTTGGCCGGCAGCTCGAGCTGCTCGTCAAACACTGGCGCGGGCTGTATCCATTCACGCGGATCGGGCGCATCGCCTCGCGCGCGGTCGACTTCCAGCAACAAGGCCTGGCCCCAACGGCGGGCCACACCTGCACGCGGCAAAGCCCGCAAATCGCCCACCGTGTGCAAGCCCATGCCTCGCAGCGCCTGCGCGTGTTCCTGGCCGTGGCGCAAAGACGCCAGAGGCAAGGCGTCGAGGCGGTCTTTCCAGGCCGTGCCGCTGTGGGGGGTGGCTGTTCTGGCAAAGAGTGCAGCAGCTGTGGGCGTGGGCGCACTGGCCACCGTGAAAGGCCCCAGACGCAAAGCCTCCACGGCTTGCTGAAGTCGCTGCAGCAACTGGCTCCAGCCGCCCCACAGACGCAAGGTGGATTGCACCTCCAACAACACGGTGCCGTCGTCATGGAGGCAGACATGAGGGGTCATCGCCAGGGCGGTGTGCACCACAGACTGCACAAGCGCAGCATCGCACAGGCCCCCAGCCTCGTTGCGAAGATGCACAGCCAACCACAACACGAACACACCCTTTTGCGAACAAGCCAGCGACTGCGCGCGCGCTCAGGCCGCCATGGGCGTGCGCAGGGCAGGAACAGGCCCCGACGGCTCACTCGGATCCACCACCGCGGCGGCGGGGCGAGGAAAGGGCACCACCACCGGCAAGGCCAAAACCAGCGGCTGGGTCCGTGCTGGCCCGCGTCGCTTGAGCACGTGCAAGGACAGCGCATCGCCCCCCGCGGGGCTCAAAGCCAGGCGCAGTGAAGCCGCGCTGGGCTTCAGGCGTGAGGCCATGGCACGCAGGAGAAACACCGGACCATCGTGCGCCTGCGCCGCCAGCTGCAATCGTCGCAGCGCATCGGCCCGCAAGCCCTCGGGCAGCCAAGCCACCACCAGCCCCACGTGGCCGCTGCGCAGCGCTTGCTCCAAAGCCCACAACACGTCGGCACTGGCCAAGAGATGGCGGCGCTGTGCCCCCCGCAGACCCTGTCGGCCATGCACCATGACCAAGCGATGGGCCTCCACCCCCAAGGCTTCCAACGCTTGTGCGCAGGGCACCGCAGGCGGATCAAACCACATCACCGTGCGTCCGGCTCGCGCCTGAGCGGACAAGGCTGGCGCCATGAGCCGCATCTCCCCCACGCCGGGATGCGACAACAGCAGTTCGGTCAGGGTGCGGTGCGGCCACCCTCCGCCGGGCAGTTCGTCATCGAGCGCCGTGAACCCCGTGGGAGTGACCGACTCGCGCCCACGCGCAAGCTGCCAAGCCCGCCACAGAGACGGGTGCAGGGTTTCGGGGGGAGACGACGGATGACGGAAAGCCACGGACATACTGTATATTTATACAGTATTCCACAAAGCACCTCTGGAGAAAAGCCGAGGAAAACCAGGGATTCAGCGGATCAACGCCCGCCGCAAAGCGGCCCCACACAGTGCGATGGCGGTGTTGGCCTCATCGAGCACCCGGCCCATGGTGAAAAAGCCATGGAT
>RFSP01000311.1 GCA_009923895.1 Betaproteobacteria bacterium
ACCGGGACCTTTTCTTCGGGGTGCAGCCCAAAAGGTATGCCGCGGCCGTCATCGTCCACACTCACCGAGCCGTCGGTGTGCAACGTGACCGCAATGCGCTTGCCGTGACCGGCCAAGGCCTCGTCTGCGGCGTTGTCAATCACCTCTTGCACGATGTGCAAGGGATTGTCGGTGCGGGTGTACATGCCGGGACGCTGCTTGACCGGCTCCAACCCTTTGAGCACGCGAATGGAGGCCTCGCCGTAAGCGGCAGGCGTGGAGGACGTGGTTTTCAGAGATGACATGGGGGTGATTCTAGGAGCCCGTGCGGTCGGGTCATGACGCAGCGTCTGAGAGACAATGGGCTCCATGCGCAGCGATGCCCCCTCCGAGACCCTCCACCTCCTTCACCGTCAGGTGCCGGGCCACGCCGGTGCGCCGTCAGATTGGGTCGCCCGCTGGACCCATTTGATACGCCCAGAAGGCTCGGTGCTGGACGTGGCCTGCGGAAACGGGCGGCACGTGTTGTACCTGGCGTCGCAAGGGTTTCATGTGACCGGTGTGGATCGGGATGCCGCCGCCGTCGAGCCCTTGCGCCCCCACGCAGACATTCTGGTGGCCGATATTGAAAACAACCCCTGGCCTTTGGGTGAGCGCCAATTTGACGCCGTGGTGGTCACGAATTACCTCTGGCGCCCCTTGTGGCCCCACCTGGTGGGGGCGCTGGCGCCTGGAGGCGTGTGGATTTACGAGACCTTTGCCCGGGGCCACGAGCGCTTGGGACGGCCGTCCCGCCCGGAATTCTTGCTCAAGCCCGGTGAATTGCTTCAAGCCAGTCAGGGCTTGCGCGTGGTGGCCTACGAAGATGGCACCCTGAATACGCCGCCGCGGTTCATCCAGCGGCTGTGCGCCGTCAAAGAAGCCCCTGCCGGGGATGCGGCCAGCCCCGCCGTGAACGCTTATCCCTTGCTGGGCCGTTAAACTCCGTCATTACGGACCCAAACGGACTTCCCCCATGAAACCCATCGTTGGCAGCATTGTTGCGCTGGTCACTCCATTCCACGAAGACGGCAGCGTCGACTACGACGAGTTGCGTCGCCTGATCGACTGGCACATTGCGGAGGGCACCGACTGCATCGGCGTGGTGGGCACCACGGGTGAGTCGCCCACCGTCACGGTGGAAGAGCATTGCGAGATCATTCGCGTGTCCGTGGAACACGCGCGCGGCCGCGTGCCCATCATGGCGGGCGCAGGGGGCAATGCCACCGCTGAGGCCATCGAGCTCACACGGTTTGCCAAAAAGGTGGGGGCCGATTGCAGCTTGCAGGTGGTGCCCTACTACAACAAGCCCTCCCAAGAAGGCATCTACCAGCACTTTAAAGCGGTGGCTGAGGCGGTGGATCTGCCCGTGGTGCTCTACAACGTGCCCGGACGCACGGTGGCCGACATGGCCCCCGAGACGGTGCTCCGCCTGGCACAAGTGCCTGGCATCGTAGCCATCAAGGAGGCCACGGGCAACATCGAGCGGGCCGCCTGGCTGATCAAACAGGCGCCCAAAGGGTTTTCGATTTACTCCGGTGACGACGGCACCGCCGTGGCGCTGATGCTCCTGGGCGGGCACGGCAATGTGAGCGTCACCGCCAATGTGGCGCCGCGTGCCATGCACGAGCTGTGCATGGCGGCCATTGCGGGCGACGCCAAGCGCGCAGCGGCCTTGCAGTTGCAACTGCTGCCTTTGCACAAAGCCCTGTTTTGCGAGCCCAGCCCCGCACCGACCAAGTGGGCCATGGCCCAAATGAAACGCTGCCGAGCCCAAGTGCGACTGCCCTTGCTTGGCTTGTCTGAGGCCGGCCAAGCGCAAGTGCGTGCCGCGCTGCACGACAGTGGCGTCTGGGGGTGAGCTTGACCGCTCTTGACCTCCTGTCCATTTCTTTACCTGAACGCACCGATGACTCACCGCTCTTCACGCATGCTTGATCCTTCTCGTCCGCGCAGGATGGCCCCGCTGGGTCGAACCCCACTGGTCCTCAGCGCGGTCTGCCTGGCCGCCTTGACGGGTTGCTCCACCCTCGAAGGGGTGTTCACGGGCGAGAAGGTGGACTACAAGTCGCAGTCCAAAAAGACCGGCCCCTTGGATGTGCCGCCGGATCTCACGCAATTGGCCCGAGAAGGCCGCTACAA
>RFSP01000312.1 GCA_009923895.1 Betaproteobacteria bacterium
TCTGCGCAGCCGAGAAGCGCAGGGGCGCTCAGGTCCCGGCGGGCACCGCCCGCCGGTGATTGCGGGTGTCTGAGCACGCTTCAATGGGCACCATTGGAGCGGGCGAGTTCCGCAATCACCTGAGTGATCCGAGCATCGCAGGGCAGTGGTGCTTCAAGCATTGAAGCACCACCTGCGCGGCGTGAGCCCAGCGGGGCCCGCGGTGGCAGCCGCACGCGGGGTGCCCCATCTTCAAGTCGAGCATCGCTTGCTCCTGCGTCACCCAACCGGCAAATCCGTCACACTACGCCCCCATGAATGCATGGACAGGTTGGGCCCTGGCGGCCCTGGGCTTGGCGGTGGGGTGGACCCAGTGGGGTTGGCAAGGCGTGGTGCTGGCCGTCACCCTCATCATCTTTTGGCTGCTCCTGCAGTTCAGCCGCAGTGTGCGGGTCATGAGCCAGGCGGCGCAGGCCCCCGTGGGTCACGTGGACAGCGCCGTCATGCTGCACGCCAAACTCAAAACCGGCATGCGCTTGCTCGACATCCTGCCCCTGACCCGCAGCTTGGGCGAAAAAGTGGCTGACGACCCCGAGACCTATGTGTGGCGCGACACCTCGGGCGCCAGCGTGCGTGTCGAGTTGGTCAAGGGCCGGTGCACACGCTGGGAACTGCTGCGGCCCGTGGACGACGCCGCCGCTTGATCTGACAACGTCTGCGCCTCACGCGGGCGATCTAAAATGCTCGTCCGTCAACCCTGCTGAAGAGAGTTTCCCATGTCGATGTCCGACCGCGATGGCAAGATCTGGATGGACGGCCAGTTGGTCGATTGGCGCGATGCAAAAATCCACGTCCTCACCCACACCCTGCATTACGGCTGTGGCGCCTTTGAGGGTGTGCGCGCCTACAACACCGTCAATGGCACGGCCATCTTTCGGCTGCGCGAGCACACCGAGCGGCTGTTCAACAGCGGCAAGATCCTGCGCATGAAGATCCCCTTCTCGATCGAGCAGGTCATGGAAGCGCAACGCCAGGTCGTGCGCGAAAACAAGCTCGAGAGCTGCTACCTGCGTCCGCTCATCTGGATCGGCGACCAAAAGCTGGGCGTCAGCCCCAAAGGCAACACCATCCACCTCATGGTGGCCGCCTGGCCCTGGGGCGCCTATTTGGGCGAAGAGGGCTTGAAACGCGGCATTCGCGTCAAGACCTCCAGCTACACACGCCACCACGTCAACATCACCATGACGCAGGCCAAGGCGGTCAGCAATTACACCAACTCCATCCTGGCCAATATGGAGGCCACGGACGACGGCTATGACGAGGCGCTGCTGCTGGACTCGGCAGGCTTCGTCTCTGAAGGCGCTGGCGAGAACCTCTTCATCATCAAAAAGGGCGTGGTCTACACGCCCGATCTGTCGGCCGGAGCGCTCAACGGCATCACCCGCGACACCATCTTCAACATCTGCCAGGACTTGGGCCTGAAGTTGGTGGAAAAGCGCATCACCCGCGACGAGGTCTACATCAGCGACGAGGCCTTCTTTACCGGCACCGCGGCCGAAGTCACGCCCATTCGTGAACTCGATCGCATCGAGATCGGCATCGGCTCACGCGGACCCGTCACCGAAAAAATCCAAGCGGCATTCTTCGACATCGTCAATGGACGCAACCCCAAGTACGCGGCTTGGCTGACTCGCGTGTGACCCAGCCCGTCGCTGAGCAGCGACCCTCGTTTTTTGTATGTGAGGCCCCCATGAGCACCTCCCCATCGGCAGTGGTTGAGTTAAGCGCCAGCGACTTGCAAGGCCCCGGCGTCACGCCCTGCCCCAACCCCAAGATGCCCTTGTGGTCCAACCACCCGCGCGTGTTCCTCGACTTGAGCCATGGCGGATCGGCCAAGTGCCCTTACTGCGGCACGGCCTACCAACTCAAAGCGGGCGAAGCGCTGGCCCACAGCCATTGAGTCTTTGTCTTTGAGTCCTGCGCCTTGAGCCGCCCCAAAGCCCAAACCGCCGCATTGATGTCGTCGCCTGAGGACATCGAGCAGCAGTTCTATGAAGCCCTGCAACAAGGCGACATTGAGCGCTTGATGGCGGTGTGGGCCGATGACGACGAAATCGTCTGCGTGCATCCAGGTGGCCCGCGTGTCATTGGACACGCCGCCATACGGGCGAGCT
>RFSP01000313.1 GCA_009923895.1 Betaproteobacteria bacterium
TGTCGGCCGTCTACACCTTCTATGAGCCGGATGAGGCCGCCAGCTACGGCACCTTCAATGTGCTGTGGCAGATCGAACAAACCCGCAAGCTGGGGCTGCCGCATCTGTACCTGGGGTACTGGATCGCAGAAAGCCCCAAGATGGCCTACAAGGCGCATTACAGGCCTTGCGAGGTGCTCCGCGAGGGCCGCTGGGAACGGGTCTGAGGCGGAAGATTGGCCTGCCCGGAGGGACTCGAACCCCCGACCTGCTGCTTAGAAGGCAGCTGCTCTATCCAGCTGAGCTACGGGCAGGCAGAACACGGGGAATTCTAGGCCGAATGTCCAGGGCGATGACGCGGGGTCAAGGCCTGGTTCAAGTGGTCGGGGTGAGACGATTCGAACGTCCGACCCACTGCTCCCAAAGCAGTTGCGCTACCAGGCTGCGCTACACCCCGACATGTCACTATTTTACCCGGGCCGCAGCGGCTGCCCTCAGAGCACTCAATGTGGTGCGGCTGGTGATGATGTTGGTGTCGAGTTTTAGGTGCAACAAGGTGGGGCCGGAAGCGCTCAAGGCCCGCTCGAGTGCCGGCTCAAAGTCGTCGGTCGTGTCCACCCGCTGCGCCTGCCAACCGTGGGCCCGAGCCAGGGCCACAAAATCGGGATTGAACAAGTCACTTCCGCTGACGCGGCCTGGAAACTCCCGCTCTTGATGCATGCGGATGGTGCCGTAAGACCCGTTGTCCACCACGATACTCACCAGACGAGAGGCACCGTATCCAACGGCCGTGGACAACTCCTGGCAGGTCATCAGGAAATCGCCATCCCCGGCCACATTGATCACGGTGCGGTGTGGATACAGCAAAGAAGCGGCCACAGCCGCAGGAAAGCCATAGCCCATGGCGCCCGAGGTGCAGGCCAGTTGCGTCCTGCCCGCCAATGCCAATCCAGGATATTGCACAAACCGATGCAACCAGCCGCTGAAATTGCCCGCACCATTGGTGTAGACCGTGTCTGGCGGGACCTTTTTTTGCAGCGTCTTCATGACCTGTGCCAAGTCCAAGGGCTCTACCGGATCCGATTGGCAGTTGGCCAGGTAGTCGGCATGGGCAGAAGACGTCCAGTCAGCCCAGGGCAAGTCCCTTGGCGCTGACAACGACTCCAGGGCATGCCCCACACTGGCCATGGACGACTGCAAAGCCAAGTCCGCGTGATACACCCGGCCCAATTCTTCGGGCCCCGCGTGGATGTGAACCAGCGTCTGAGCGGGCCTTGGGACGTCCAGCAGGGTGTAACCGCCCGTGGTCATCTCTCCCAGCCGCACCCCGACCGCGAGAATCAGATCGGCCTGCGCAATCCGCTTGGCCAACGCCGGGTTGATGCCGATGCCCACGTCTCCGGCGTATTGCGGATGCCGGTTGTCAAAGGTGTCTTGAAACCGAAATCCGCAACCCACTGGCAATTGCCAGTCCTCGGCAAACCGCTGCAAGGCCAAGGCCGATGCGGCAGTCCACCCTCCTCCGCCCACCAACAAGAACGGATGCCGGGCCGCAGACAACATTTGGTGCAGGGAGCGCAAGCCCCCTGGCGTGGGCCAGGCCTGAGCAGCTTCCACCTTGGGCAACACAGGTGCTTGGGTGGGCGCGGTGAGCATGTCCTCAGGCAACACCAACACCACCGGTCCGGGCCGTCCTTGCAGGGCTGTGTGGAAGGCGCGTGCCACGTACTCCGGCAATCGGTCGGCACTTTGCACCTCGCCCACCCATTTGGCCATGCCCAAGGTGCCCGGGCCGAACATGTGGCGGTAATCCACTTCTTGAAAGGCTTCTCGATCGCGCTGATCGCTGGCGACTTGTCCGATGAACAAGATCATGGGAGTGGAGTCTTGAAAGGCCGTGTGCAATCCAATGGCAGCATTGGACGCCCCAGGCCCGCGCGTCACGAAGCACACGCCAGGGCGCCCCGAAAGTTTGCCCTGGGCCTCCGCCATGAAAGAGGCGCCCCCCTCGTGACGGCAGCTGACAAACCGAATGCGATCACGATGCTCGTAAAACCCATCCAGAACGGCCAAATAGCTTTCTCCAGGCACACCAAAGCACGTGGACACCCCCTGGGCGATC
>RFSP01000314.1 GCA_009923895.1 Betaproteobacteria bacterium
AAGCCGAGCCTTCGCTGACCTTGTCGCCCACCCGAACCAAGATCTCCTTGACCGTGCCCGCTGCCGAAGACGGTATCTCCATGGACGCCTTGTCAGACTCCACAGTCACCAGGCTTTGGTCGGCCTTGATCACATCGCCAGGCTTGACCAACAACTCGATCACAGCCACGTCTTTGAAATCGCCGATGTCCGGCACCTTGACTTCGATGAGCGCCATCGTGGGACCTCCCGGGTTTAAAGCAAGACGCGCCGGAAGTCGGCCAAGATTTGCGCCAAATAGGCGTTGAAGCGAGCTGCAGCGGCACCATCAATCACCCGGTGATCCCAACTCAGCGAGAGCGGGAGGATGAGACGGGGAACGAATTGCTTGCCATCCCAGCGAGGCTCCATGCTGCTCTTGCACACCCCCAAGATGGACACCTCAGGTGCGTTGATGATGGGCGTGAAATAGCGCCCGCCAATGCCGCCCAGCGAGCTGATGCTGAAACACCCCCCCGTCATTTCAGCGGGCCCCAGCTTGCCATCGCGCGCCTTTTTGGCCAGCTCGCTCATTTCTTGGCTGATCTGAAGCACGCCCTTTTTGTCGGCGTCTTTGATCACCGGCACCATCAGCCCGTTGGGGGTGTCGGCCGCAAAGCCAATGTGGAAATAATTCTTCAGCACCAGCTGTTCGCCGTCGAGCGACGCATTGAACTCTGGGAACTTCTTCAGGGCGGCCACGCTGGCCTTGATGAGGAAGGCCAACATGGTCACCTTGATGCCAGACTTTTCGTTTTCCTTGTTCAACTGAACACGAAAGGCCTCCAGCTCGGTGATGTCCGCGTCATCGTGGTTGGTGACGTGGGGAATCAGCACCCAGTTGCGATGCAGGTTGGCGCCACTGATCTTTTTGATGCGAGACAGGTCCTTGCGCTCCACCGGGCCGAACTTGGAAAAGTCCACCTGGGGCCACGGCAAAAGGCCCGGCATGGCCGAGCCGGACGCAGCACCTGCCACCTTTTGAGCGGCCGTCTGGGCCGCTGTTTGCTGGGCACCCGACATCACGGCTTTGACAAACGCCTGAACGTCCGAGGGCGTGATGCGTCCTTTGGGACCCGAGCCTTTGACTTCGCCCAAAGGCACGCCCAGCTCGCGCGCCAAACGTCTGACCGACGGCGAGGCATGGGGCAATGCCGACTTTGGCGCGGTGGGGTCGTGAGGCAGGGATGCCGCTGTTGAACCGCTCGAAGCGGGTGCCTGCATCGGGGCCTGGGTCGGCGCCTGCGTAGGCGCATGCGCGGGTGCTGGAGTGGATACAGCCACTTGCGATGCCGCACTGGGCCCGGCACTCGGCACCGGGCTGGCCACGGCGCTGACGCCCGCTGCCCCTTCCACCACGGCCACCAGGCTGCCTTTGCTGACTTTGTCGCCCACCTTGACCTTGACCTCCTTGACCACGCCCGCGTGGGAGGAGGGAATTTCCATGGAGGCCTTGTCGCTTTCCACCGTGATGAGACTTTGCTCGACCTTGATGGCATCGCCCGGCTTGATAAACACTTCAATCACCGTGACCGCATCAAAGTCCCCGATATCGGGCACCACCACCTCGACCGGCCCTGCCGCAGGGCTCGGCGCCGAGACGGGGGCAGAAACCGATGCTACGGCAGGGGCTGCGACAACCGCGGACGCAGCGGGCGCAGGCACAGCCACAGGCCCAGAAACGGGCGAAGCCGCACCCGCCGCCTCGGTGGCCTCCATCAGCAGCAACACCACCCCCTCGCTGACCTTGTCACCGAGCTTGATCTTGAACTCCTTGACCACACCCGCGTGGGACGACGGAATCTCCATGGAGGCTTTATCAGACTCCACGGTGGCCAACGACTGATCCACAGCCACCTTGTCGCCGGGCTTGACCAGCAACTCGATGACCTCTACGTCTTTAAAGTCCCCGATGTCCGGAACTTTCACCTCGACCAACGCCATGGTCTGCCTCCGTATGAGTTGTCGGGTTGAGCGATTACGCGTACAACGGGTTGATCTTGTCGGCGGCGATGCCGTAACGGCTGATGGCCTCGGCCACCTTGGCGGCGGGCACCGTCCCCTCATCGGCCAAGGCCTTGA
>RFSP01000315.1 GCA_009923895.1 Betaproteobacteria bacterium
CGGCCCCTTTCATCGTTATGGCCTCGACCACCTCCACCGAGCAATCGGGCTTGTTTGCCCACCTCTTGCCAGCCTTCAAGCAGGCCTCGGGCATTGAGGTGCGTGTGGTGGCTGTGGGCACCGGCCAGGCGCTGGACATGGCCCGCCGTGGCGATGCCGACGTGGTCTTCGTCCATGACACAGCGGCTGAAGAAAAGTTTGTGGCCGAGGGCTATTCGGTCAAGCGCCAGGACGTCATGTTCAACGACTTTGTGCTGGTGGGGCCGGCCTCTGATCCGGTCAAACTCCAGGGCAAGGACATGGCCTTGGCGCTGAACAAATTGACCGCCAGCGCGCAGCCTTTTATTTCTCGAGGTGACAAGAGCGGCACCCACGCTGCGGAGCTGCGTTTGTGGAAGCGTGTGGGCGTGGATCCGGCCACTCGAAAGCCAGCAGGCTATCGAGAGTGTGGTTGCGGCATGGGGCAAGCCTTGAACATGGCGGCCTCCCTCAATGCCTACGTCTTGGCCGACCGGGGCACTTGGCTCGCATTCAAGAACCGGGGCGATCTCAAGATCTTGGTCGAAGGGGACAAGACCCTGTTCAACCAATACGGCGTCATGGTGGTCAACGCGGCCAAGCATCCGCACGTCAAGGAGGCGTTGGCCCAAGCTTTCGCACAGTGGGTGGTGTCACCGGCCGGTCAGGCCAGCATCGCGGCTTACAAGGTCGCCGGCGAATCGCTGTTCTTCCCCAACGCCAGCAAGTAGCGCAGGCGCGGGGCGACGTCAGTGGCTGGCCTGGGCCAGGTCGCGCAAGCGCGTGGGGCCGGCCTGGGACTCAATATGTGTCATCACGTCTCGACACAAACCCATCTTGGCCATGAACTCCAGCACCACAAACATCGGGCCCACCAGCAGGCCCACCAGGTCATCGGCAAAGGCCGGTTTGCGGCCTTCGTAGTAGTGACCGATGAATTGAATGATCCACCCCACCACGAACAGGCCCACACCCCAGGTCCAGACGCCCAAGGCCGAGGTGGCGGCCAGCTGTTGACCGGCCCACATGAGCGCGCCCACAGTGACGGACACCGCCAGCCCCAAACCCAGCAGCCCACGGGTCACGTACCACAAGGTGGTCAAACCCCAAATCAACCATCCGGGGGTCAGCGCCACACCGGCCACCGGCAGCACCGGGTGGGCCAGCAGCACCCCCAGGGCCAACACAATCAGCGGCACCCCGATTAGATGGGTCTGAATATTGCGAGGGTCGCGGTGGTACTCGGCGTATTGCACCAGCAGGGTCAAGGCAGGACGGAAGGGCGATGGCATGGCAATCCTCCAACAGCAGACAATGCTACTCCTAGAATGTCAGGATTTGAAGCGGTAAGGAATCGGCCATGAGTATCAAAAGTGACAAATGGATTCGCCGGATGGCCGAGCAGCACGGCATGATCGAGCCGTTCGAGCCGGGCCAGGTGCGCCAGACGGCCAATGGCCAGCGCATCGTCAGTTACGGCACCAGCAGCTATGGGTACGACATACGCTGTGCGCCGGAGTTCAAGGTCTTCACCAATGTGCACAGCACGGTGGTCGACCCCAAGGCCTTTGATGAGCGCAGCTTTGTGGACATTCACAGCGACGTCTGCATCATTCCCCCCAACAGCTTCGCGCTGGCTCGCACGGTGGAGTACTTTCGCATCCCGCGCAATGTGCTTACCATTTGTCTGGGCAAGAGCACGTATGCGCGCTGCGGCATCATCGTGAATGTCACGCCTTTTGAGCCCGAGTGGGAAGGCTACGTGACGCTGGAGTTCTCCAACACCACCCCCTTGCCGGCCAAGATCTACGCCGGCGAGGGCTGCGCTCAGGTGCTGTTCTTTGAGAGCGACGAGGTGTGTGAAACCAGCTACAAAGACCGGGGCGGCAAGTACCAGGGGCAACGCGGCGTGACGCTGCCCAGGGCCTGAGCGCACCCCGTCATTGCAAGGGGCCGCCAAGGCCCTAACCGCACCCCGTCATTGCGAGGGCCACCAAGGCCCTGAGCGCACCCCCGTCATTGCGAGGGCCG
>RFSP01000316.1 GCA_009923895.1 Betaproteobacteria bacterium
CCCTCCCTCGCTCACCCCATGGGCACGGACGACTTGGGTCAGGACCTGCTGGCCCGCATGATGTATGGGGGCAGAATTTCATTGGCCGTGGGGCTGGCGGCCATGGGCATTGCCATCTTGGTGGGCATCACCATTGGAGCTGTGGCAGGTATTTCTCGAGGATGGGTGGACTCTGCGCTCATGTGGCTCACCGATCTGTTCTTGTCTTTGCCGCAATTGCCACTGCTGTTGGTGCTCATCTACCTGTTTCGCGACACGCTGAAAGCGTCCTTTGGTCCGGAAATGGGCATCTTTGTGCTGATCGTGATCGTCATTGGGGGATTCCGTTGGATGCCCGTGGCGAGATTGGTGCGTGCGCAGTTTTTCTCCCTGCGTGAAAAAGAGTTTGTTGAAGCAGCACGTGCGCTGGGTGCATCGGTGCCTCGACAGGTGTCACGCCACATCTTGCCCAATGCACTGGGGCCCGTCATTGTGGCGGGCACCATCGACGTGGCCGCGGCCATCATTGCAGAGTCCACCTTGTCGTTTCTTGGACTTGGGTTTCCTCCTGACATTCCCACTTGGGGTCGGATTTTGTTCGACAGCAAAGACTACTTGGACATCGCTCCGCATTGGGCCCTGTTTCCGGGAGGCGCCATCTTTTTGACGGTGCTTTCCATCAATTTCATCGGCGACGGTCTGCGAGATGCGCTCGACCCGCGCAAGGTGCTGTAGGACTGCCATGGCGTTGCTGGACATTCGGGGTCTGAAGACCCATTTCAAGACCGATGACGGCTGGTTGCACGCCGTGGACGGGGTGGACATCTCCATCGACCGCGGAGAAACGGTGTGTGTGGTGGGCGAGTCGGGCTGCGGCAAGTCGGTGACGGCCATGACCGTGCTCAAACTGCTGCCCATGCCGCCGGGGAAGATCGTCGAGGGGCAGGTGCTCTGGCAAGGCAGAGACCTGGTGCCACTGCCTGCAGCCGAGATGCAAAAAATCCGGGCCAAGGAAATCGCCATCGTCTTTCAGGAGCCGATGACCTCGTTGAACCCGGTGTTCACGGTGGGCGAGCAAATTGCGGAGTCTTTGCGGCTGCACGAAGGGCTGTCCCGTAAGGATGCTCTAGACCGTGCGGTGGAGATGCTCAAGTTGGTGCGCATTCCCACCCCCGAGCGTCGGGTGAATGATTACCCCCATCAGTTTTCGGGCGGGATGCGCCAGCGGGTGATGATTGCCATGGCCCTGAGCTGCAAACCACAGCTGTTGATCGCGGACGAGCCCACCACGGCCTTGGATGTGACCATTCAAGCGCAGATTCTGGATTTGCTCAACGACCTGAAAGAGCAGTTTGGCATGGCGGTGATGTTGATCACACATGCCATGGGCGTGGTGGCTGAGGTGGCCCAGCGGGTAGTGGTGATGTACGCGGGCAAAGTGGTGGAAGAAGCCCCCGTGGCCGAGCTCTTTGCGCGGCCGCGGCATCCGTACACGCAGGGTTTGATCCGCTCCATTCCACGCATCGACCTGGCCGCCACCCACAAAGTTCGGCTGGAAGCCATACCGGGGTCGGTGCCCAAACTCATCGCACCGGCACCTGGGTGTCGGTTTGCGGGCCGCTGCAAGCATGCGACGGCCGCATGCACAACAGCCACGCCGCCATTGCGCGAAGTGGCGCCCGGCCATAAGGTGGCCTGCATTCTCGAGTCGGTGCCGGCATGAGTGAACCCCTGCTTCAAGTCAAGAACCTGGTCAAGCACTTCCCCATCAAGGGCGGCGTGCTGGGCCGCGTGGTGGACAAAGTGCATGCCGTGGACGGGGTCAGTTTCGACCTTCAGGCCGGAGAGACATTGGGTGTGGTGGGCGAGTCTGGTTGCGGCAAAAGCACCACGGGCCGCTGCATCCTGCGACTCATTGAGCCGACCTCGGGAGAGGTGTGGTTTGAAGGACGCAACGTCACCGCCATGGACAAAGAGTCCCTGCGCGCCTTGGCGCGGGACATGCAAATCATTTTCCAGGACCCGTATGCGTCATTGAATCCACGAATGACGGTCGGAGCCA
>RFSP01000317.1 GCA_009923895.1 Betaproteobacteria bacterium
CTTGGCCACCGCGCCGCGGGAGTTTGACGAGGTCTATCGTGCCGTCGTCGCCGCAGGCGAGCAGGGCGGGGCGCTGGGGGCCGTCATGACGCGTTTGGCCGATGACCTGGAGCAGCGTCAATCGCTCAAAGCCAAACTCCTGGCCGCCAGCCTCTACCCGGCCATTGTCTCGGGCGTGGCTTTGCTCATCGTCATCTTCTTGGTCACTTACGTGGTGCCTCAGGTGGCCAGTGTGTTCACCACCTCGCGTCAGGCTTTGCCCATGCTCACCGTGGTCATGCTGGGCGTGAGCCGCATGGTGCGCGAATGGGGGTGGGCTTTGGCGCTGTGCCTGGTGGCCGGTGGCGCCGCTTTGGTGTGGATGCGTCGCGTGGACACCTTTCGCGAGCGCACCGATGCGCTGTGGCTGCGCGTGCCCGTGGTGGGCCGCTTGGCGCGCGGGTACAACGGTGCGCGCTTTGCAGGCACACTGGCCATGCTGGCCGGCTCCGGTGTGCCCATCTTGCGTGCCTTGCAGGCGGCGGCCGAGACCTTGAGCAATCGGGCCATGCGCATGCGCGGCGGCCGAGTCCACATGACCCGTTTGGTCATCAAAGAAAAAGTCCGGTTCAAACTCGCGCAAAAACTCGCCCTTGGCCAAGCCCCCCAAAAACATGGCCTCATCCACCTGAATGCGCCAGTCCATCAGGGTGCGGATGGCGCGCTCGTGTGCGGGCGCGCTGCGCGCGGTAACCAAAGCCGTGCGAATGCGCATGGTTTCGGACCCGGAGTGTTGGAGTTGCTGCAGCGCCTCCAGCAAGGGCTTGAAGGGCCCCGGCGCCAAGGGGGTGTGCGACAGCGCATGCTCGTGGTCTTGAAAGGCACTCAAGCCGCCCGAGCGATAGACGCGCTCAGCCTCGTCCGAAAACAGCACCGCGTCACCATCGAAGGCAATGCGCACCTCAAACGGATGCCGGTCGGTGGCCCGAGCGCTGTGCGGGTACACGCGAGCGGCAGGCACACCGGCTTCCAACGCACTGCGCACATCGGCCTCGTTGGTCGATAAAAACAGATGCGCATTCAGCGGCTTGAGGTAGCGCCAAGGGCTCTCCCCGCGCGTGAACACGCCGCGCTCAATGGGCAAGCGGTAGTGTTGACAAGATCTGAACACCCGCATGCCCGACACCGGGTCGTTGCGCGACAAGATCACCACCTGCACCCTGGGCGTGTCTTGGTTGAAGGCCAGCAGCTTGTGGACCAGCGAAAACGCCACGCCCGGGCGAGCCGGCGTCTCCAGCCGCTGCAATTGCAGCTGCATGTAGGCGCGGTCGTCCTGCGCCTCAAACAGGCGGTTTTCTTCTTCAAAGTCAAACAGCGCCCGCGACGAAATCGCCACAACGAGTTGACCATTCAGGGTGGTGGGCATGCTCGCATATTACGCTTCGCGTCATTGCGAGGGGCAAAGCGCCGAAGCAACCTTCAGATCAACGAAAGGCCCGAAGCAACTTGCAGGTCCACCTAAAGATTGCCACGTCGGCCTGCGGCCTCCTCGCAATGACGGTCACGCCTACCGCCCAAACCCCCGCAAGCGCTCCAGCTCCAACACCCGCACGCCGCCGTACTCCACGCGGATGACGGCCTGCTCCTCCAGCACGTTCAACGCCCGGTTCACGCGTTGGCGCGACAAGCCCACCAAATAGCCCAGCTCCTGTTGCGTGATGCGCAAGTGTCGGCCCACTCCTGGGTACAAGGTGGGGTGGAACAGCGCCGCCAAGCTGCGAGCCACGCGGTGCTCGGGCTCGGTCAAGCGGTCGGTCTCTCGGGCCGCAATGAACTGACCCAGCCGTTCATTGAGCTGCAACATCACAAAGCGGTTGAACCCAATGCTGTGGTCCAGCAACCAGTCAAAGGTTTGTACTGTGATCCCTGCCACCACGCTCGCGCGCAGCGCTTGAATGTTGTATCGATAGGGCTCGTGCTTCAACACCGTGCCCTCGCCAAACCAACCCCCCGGGGGCACTCCCATGAAGGTGATGGGCAGGCCTTGCGCGTTTTCACCCG
>RFSP01000318.1 GCA_009923895.1 Betaproteobacteria bacterium
AGAGCGCACCGGCTCGGGCGCTGGCGCAGGTTTGCTGCAGGCGGCCACCAACAGCGCTGTGCAAGCGATGAGGCCGGCTGTCCAAGTCTTGTTCATCGAAAACGCGCGTTGAAAGTCGAGGTCAAAAAGCGTGGCATCTCAAAGACCTTGACGGGCCAAGGGCGCCTTGAGGGCTTCGCTCAGCACATTCAAGCTGTCTTCCATGTGAACACGCGACATGGCGCTCCATCCGCTTTGCGCCAAAGATTGGCGCAATTCGGCCTCAAGCTGTTTTGCCACGGCGCGATGCACGGCCGGTACGTCGGCCGAGCTGCTCATGCTGGGTCGCAGCAAGCCCGTTGCCAAACGCTTCACGTGTTCGCGTTGCAGGTTTCGACGCAGGGTGTCGATGTCTCGGGCGCCTGCCTTGGCACGCAGCTCTGACCAGATGGCTTGAGACAAACGGGTCTGCACATCCGCATAGCTCAGCAAGGTGCGCGGGTTGTCGACCTTGACTTCAGCATCGGCCAGGCGTGCGCCCAATGAATCGCTGATCAGAGCATCCAAAGCCGACTTTTGAATCGTCAAGACAGACTGGCTCAGACTGAAATCCACACTGGCCACACCGCGGCTGCTGAAACGATCCACTTGGTCAATGCCCAAGCGGGTCATGATCTTGGGGTCGAACCGGAAGCTGGCACTGCTGAAGATCTCGTTGACCACCATGTCGAGAGCCTGACGCTGGCGGGCTGCCGGCACGGGCGTGATCAGCGGTTGGTTGGCACTGGCCAAGGCCCGGTTGGTGAAGGAGCCCCCCACAAACTTGGCCGTCATGGGAATCACGCTCGAGAAGCTGCCCAACACGCGTTGCAGATTGCGTCGGTACAGGGTCAGATCATCGGTGGGTGCCAAGGGTCTGTTGACAGTGCGGGTCCACAACTCCTTGGCCAGCTTGATTTGCCGCTGCGCATAGGCCAGCGGGTCGTCGCCCAGGTCCCGTTGGTTGACCATCGGGTCGTAGCCCATCACGTCTTCGTCGGTGCCGTAAGCAAGATTGCGGTCCTTCTCGCTGCGGCTTGCAATCTCGGCCAAGCCAGCGGCCTCTTGATCCGCCGGGAACTCGCGGTAACCGTACTCGATGGCCCAGTAGTCGTAGGCTCCCAAGGTGGTCATGAGAATGTCGGCTTGTGGTTCATTGTCCAGGGCCAGATTGAGGCCGTTGTAGTCCATGACCGAGTTGGACACGCCTCGCTGTTTGGTAAAGCTGGCATCCCGAAGTTGCGCAGCCGTGACGCCCGTGGAGGCTTTGAAGTTGTGACGCAAGCCCAGGGCATGACCCACTTCGTGCATCGTCACGTCTTTGAGGCTGTCGCCGATGTAGCGTTCCGCCTCGGGCCCGTTGGGGTCTATCAAGCCTCGAGCGCTCAGCAACTCCAAGCCCATGGCCGCTTGCTCGACAGCGTGCTCGGCATAGCTGCACAGCGCAGGATCGTCGTGGGCGTGGCCCGCATGGGATGACTCCAGGCTGTTCAGGCGGGGCTGGGTGTCATTCACGCGATTGCGAGACAGGCGAGCCCACCCATCGGGAATGATGGATGCGCCGCGCAAGATCTCGCCCGTGCGAGGGTCGGCCTGGCTGGGGCCCACCGCCGTGGCTCCGGGGCCTTCTTGCGCAAACCAACGCACCGCCAACAAGCGGGTGCCTTCCAGAGTGGACCAATCGGCATTGTCAGCCTGCTGTTCTACCGAGATGGCATTGCGAAAGCCCGCCCGCTCGAAAGCCTTGTTCCATTCCAAAATGCCTGCCTTCACAGGCTCGCGCCACTTCAAAGGGATGTTGCGGTCCATGACCACGCGGATGGGCTCTTTGGGCTCAGACACCGCGGCCGATGGATCTTTTTTCTCCAAACGCCAGCGGTGAATCAGGTGTGTACGCCGGTCTTTGCCATCGTCTTTGCTGAGGTCCAAAAACGAATCCACGAAATAGCCCACGCGGGGATCTGCCACGCGGGTCTTCATGGGGGTGGCGGGCAGAGGAGCCAGCGTGTAGGTGTAGGTGA
>RFSP01000319.1 GCA_009923895.1 Betaproteobacteria bacterium
AGCATCTTCTGAATACGCTCAACGTCAGACTTTGTTGCTGATGGTTCTTTTACTTTTTCTTCAGGCTTTCCAGCGCGTCCTGCCTCCACTCCTGCGCCGACTGCTTCAGGAGCTTTTTCTTCTGCGGGCTTTTCACGCGCAGCGCCACCCTCTCTAGGTGTTGGGATAGCTGCCTCATCTGGTGATGGTTGAGCTTCAAGTTCGCCCTCCATTTCAAGGGGTTCAACTGGTTCAAGGAGCAATTCGCCTTCTTGGCGCATATCGGCCAAAGACTGCATATTGTCCCACATTTCATCGCCAAGGATCTGCGAGAAGACTTCACGATCCAGATCGGCCATGTCATTCCCGATCAACTCGATGTCGTTCTGAAAATGCACAATCTTGATGGCATCGCTGACATTATCCGCTTCGCCATTCTCAAGCATGATGGCGGCTTCACGGATGAGCTTTTCGTAGCGGGTGCGTTCGCTGGCCAACAAAGCCGCAAAGGCGGACGTCGGCGCAGGCTGAACCTCACCGCCGGCCCCAATCAATCGATCGCGCACTTCGGGGGCCGCCAGGGCCTTCTGTACCAGCCCGTGCAATTGCGTCACGACAGCAGGGGGCAGTCCTGCGGGACCGATCAGGCCATACCAGACCGAGGCTTCAAACCCGGGGTAACCGGCCTCGGCGATCGACGGGGCCTCGGGGAAGATCGACGTCCGCTTGGGGCTGAGCACGGCCAACACTCGCAACTTGCCAGAACGCACGTGAGGCTGTGCCTCGAGGGCGTTGATGCCCACCGCCTGCAGGTGGCCCGCGATGGCGTCATTGATGGCGGGCGCGCCGCCTTTGTAGGGAATGTGGTTGAGCTCGATGCCGGCTGCCCGCGCAAAGAGTTCCACGGCCAAGTGCGGGGTGGATCCGTTGCCAGGGCTGCCGTAGTTCACCGACCTCGGTGCAGCTTTAGAGGCAGCGACCAAGCGCGCCATGCTCGGTGGGCCCGAGGTGGTGTTGGCTGCAATCACCACAGGCACCTGGCCCACCAGCGAAATGGGCGTGATGTCGCGGGCGGGATCAAAAGGTGGCGGTTGGTACAGCGTGGGATTGGCCGACACGGAGTTGGCGGTGAGCATGAGCGTGTGCCCGTCGGGCGGGCTTTCGATCAAGGCCCGCATGGCCAGATTGGTGCCCGCGCCGGGGCGGTTTTCCACCACCACGGTTTGGCCCAGTGGGCCTTGCATGTGTTGGGCGAGCGCACGGGCGATGATGTCCACGGCCCCTCCTGGCGCAAAACCCACAATCAACTTCAAGGGCTTGCTGGGATAGCTTGGGGCCTGCGACAGTGCACTGAAGCTGGAGGCGGACAGGGCAGAAAGGGCAACGATGGACTGGCGACGATTGAACATGGGGGTCTCCGGCCGCATTGCGCTTGACTGCGCATGAATTTTGGGCTTTGGCGGAAGCGGTGTCTTATAAACCTTATTGATTCACAAGGCTTAAAGATTGATTTTTTTCGAGTTCCCCCATAAAACCCCCCTTAAAGATTAACGCTTGATTAGACGAATTGAGACAATTTCGGCGATTATTAACTTTAGGGGAGTCAATGACGATCACGCGGACGCAGGCCAGCGCCTCACTTGAATACGCCAGCAAGTTCGGCAGCCAGCTGCCGCAGATGAGCCTGCAATCCTCCGGGCTGTCGAACTGAACTACAAATGCGGCAAGGCCTGCATCTGCTCCGGGGTCGTGAAATAGGGTGCTGACTGACCCATGCGCTCGCGCGCCTTGTCCAGCTCGTGCCGGGCCAATGTGCGCAGATGCACCTCGTCGGGCCCATCCATCAGATGCAGGGCGCGCCCCCAGGTCCAGAAATAGGCCAGTGGCGTGTCGGGCGACAGGCCCATCGCGCCAAACACCTGCATTGCCCGATCCACCACCCGCGACTGCAGCCGCGCCGCCACCACCTT
>RFSP01000320.1 GCA_009923895.1 Betaproteobacteria bacterium
ACCAAGAGCAGCGACATCCTCGAGGTGTGGTTCGACTCTGGCTCCACCTTCTGGCACGTGCTGCGCGGCACCCACAGCCACGCCCATGACAGCCTGGGTCACCACGACGTGGGCCCCGAGGCCGACCTCTACCTCGAAGGTCACGACCAGCACCGCGGTTGGTTTCACTCCTCGCTGCTGCTGGCTTGCGCGCTGTTTGACCGTGCGCCTTACCGCGGTTTGCTCACCCATGGCTTCACGGTGGATGGCCAGGGCCGCAAGATGAGCAAGAGCTTGGGCAACGGCGTCGAACCACAGAGCGTCAGCCAAAAGCTGGGCGCGGAAATCATCCGTTTGTGGGTGGCTTCTACCGATTACTCAGGCGACCTGGGCATTGACGACAAGATCCTCGCGCGCGTGGTGGATGCCTACCGGCGCATTCGCAACACCTTGCGCTTCATGCTGGCCAACACCAGCGACTTTGATCCCAAAACCGACGCTGTGCCTTTGAATGAGTTGCTCGAGGTCGACCGTTGGATGTTGTCGCGCGCCTCGCAATTCCAGGCCGACATGCTGGCCCACTACCAGGTCTATGAGTTCCACCCGGTGGTGGCCAAGTTGCAAGTGTTTTGTTCTGAGGACCTGGGCGCTTTCTACCTTGATGTCCTCAAAGATCGCCTCTACACCACGGGCCCCAAGAGCCACGCCCGGCGCAGTGCGCAAACCGCCCTGTGGCATCTCACACACGCCATGCTGCGCTGGATGGCACCGTTTTTGAGCTTCACTGCCGAAGAGGCCTGGAAAGTGTTTGACGGTGGAGACACCATCTTCACCGAGACCTACTGGCCCTTCACCACTCCGGACGCTGCACTGCTGGAGCGTTGGCGTGCGATCCGCGAGGTGCGAGAGGCAGTGAACAAATCCATCGAAGCCGTGCGCACAGAAGGCTCGGTAGGCTCCTCCCTGCAAGCGGAGGTCACCGTGACCGCACCTCCAGAAACCCTGGACCTGCTGTCTTCTCTGGGCGACGATCTGCGCTTTGTGCTCATCACTTCTGCCGCTCGGCTGGTTCCAGGTGAAGCGCTGGCCGTGCAAGTGACGCCCTCCTCCCACACCAAGTGCGAGCGGTGCTGGCATTGGCGAGACGACGTGGGCCATGACCCAGCGCACCCCACGCTGTGCGGCCGCTGCACCAGCAACCTCTTTGGTGCGGGTGAACCGCGCTCGGTGGCCTAAGAGTCCGCCATGGCAGGAAAAAAAGGCATTGGCGCAGCGCCTCGCATGGCTTGGTGGCTGGGCCTGGCGGTCATCGTCATCTTGCTCGACCAAATCACCAAAACCCTCATCATGGGAACGTTCGCCCTGGGTGACGTCCAACCCGTGACCGGTTTTTTCAACCTGGTGCGCGTGCACAACACAGGGGCCGCATTTTCGTTTTTGGCGCAAGCCGGTGGCTGGCAACGGTGGTTCTTTGTGGGTCTGGGCGCCGCGGCCTCGGTCTTCATCGTTTGGATGCTCAAGAGCCATCCCACACAAAAGTTGTTCTGCTTTGCCGTGAGCATGATCTTGGGCGGTGCCTTGGGCAACGTCATCGACCGGCTGCTGCATGGCCACGTGGTGGACTTCTTGCAGTTTCGCTTCGGCTTTCTGGAGCCCCTGTTTCCCGGCGGCTACTTTCCCAGCTTCAATGTGGCCGACAGTGCCATCACGCTGGGCGCCATTTGCTTGATCCTGGACGAGATATTGCGGGTCAAGCGGGGACACTGAACCCGCTGACACGGTCTGCGCCTCGTCATTGCGAGGAGCATAGACTGCCGCGGCCCTTCGGGCCTCGCAGTGACGCTCTGCTCCTCGTCATTGCGACGAGCGCAGTGACGCTTCGCACCCCGTCATTGCGAGGAGCGCAGCGACGTTTCGCGCCCCGTCATTGCGAGGAGCGCAGCGACGC
>RFSP01000033.1 GCA_009923895.1 Betaproteobacteria bacterium
CATGAATCGGCGATGCTCCACGTGCAAGGCGCTGCACCCTACACCGACGACCTGCCCGAACGCGCGGGGACCTTGCACATGGCGCTGGTGCTGTCTCCGGTGGCCCATGGGGTGCTGCGACCCATTCCCAAGGACACTTGGGCCCGCCTGCCAGGGGTGGTGGCGGTAATCACAGCCCAAGACATCCCTGGCGAGAACGATTGCGGCCCCATCGTTCATGACGATCCCATTTTGGCGTCGGAGCTGGTGCAATACGTGGGACAGCCGGTGGCAGCGATTGTGGCCACGCGGCGGGATCTGGCCCGGCGAGCGGCCGCCCAAGCACGCAAGAGCTTGGAGATCGAGCCCTTGCCGGCCGTCTTGGACATGCGACAGGCCCATGCCCAGCAGCGTTACGTGGTGCCTCCTTTGCACATGGTGCGCGAGTCCAGCCCGGGTGCCCTGAAGAAGGCCATGGAGGCCGCAGCTCACCGCCACCGAGGATCGTTTTCTTTGGGAGGGCAAGAACAGTTCTACCTCGAAGGTCAGATCGCCTATGCCATTCCCTTAGAGGACCGGGCGATGCAGGTGATTTGTTCCACCCAGCACCCCAGCGAAATGCAAACCATCGTGGCCCGGGCCTTGGGATTGACGTCGCACCGCGTGCAGGTGGAATGTCGTCGCATGGGCGGTGGCTTTGGTGGCAAAGAGTCTCAATCGGGCTTGTTTGCCGCGGCCGCCTCGGTGGCCGCCCAGCAGCTGCAACGTCCCGTCAAGTTGCGACTCGACCGCGACGACGACTTCATGATCACCGGCCGACGCCATCCCTTCGAGTTTGACTACGAGGTGGGTTTTGACGACCAAGGTCGAATCCTGGCGGTGGAGATCACCATGCTGGCCAACGCTGGCTTTTCCACCGACTTGTCGGTGCCGGTGCTCACTCGGGCCTTGTGCCATTTTGACAATGCCTACTGGCTGCCTGAAGTGGCCATCCACGGCTATTTGGCCAAGACACACACCCAGAGCAACACCGCGTTCCGAGGCTTTGGAGGCCCGCAGGGCGCCTTGGCCATGGAGGTGATATTGGACGATGTCGCCAGACGGCTGGGTCACGATGGACTGGCCGTTCGACAGGCCAACTTTTACGGCCAGCACGAGCGCAACATCACCCCTTACGGACAGACGGTGACCGACAACGTCATCGCCCCCTTGACCGACGCGCTCGTGCGCTCCAGCCGTTACACCGAGCGCCGAGCGGCCGTGGAGGCCTTCAATGCCCACAGTCCCATCGTCAAGAGGGGGTTGGCAATCACACCGGTCAAATTTGGCATCTCCTTCAACCTGCCGCATCTCAACCAAGCCGGGGCCTTGGTGCATGTGTACGCCGATGGCTCGGTCTTGGTCAACCATGGCGGTACCGAGATGGGCCAAGGCCTGAACACCAAAGTCGCTCAAGTGGTGGCGCATGAGTTGGGTGTGCCCTTGTCGTGCGTGCGCTGCACGGCCACCGACACCACCAAAGTGGCCAACACCTCGGCCACGGCTGCTTCCACCGGCAGTGACCTCAATGGCAAGGCCGCACAAGCTGCGGCACGTCAGGTGCGAGACCGTTTGGCCACCCTGTTCGCCCAACGTCATGCCGTATCAGCCGACGAAGTGCGGTTTGAAAATGGCACGGTCCAATGCGGCCCTCACGAGATGCGGTTTGAGGCCCTGGCGGCCTTGGCCTACACCTCGCGCATTCAACTGTGGAGCGATGGCTATTACGCCACGCCTGGCTTGCATTGGAATGCCAAGACCCTTCAAGGCCACCCCTTCTACTACTACGCCTACGGTGCCGCAGTCAGCGAGGTGGAGGTGGACACGCAAAGCGGAGAGTCCAGGGTTTTGCGAGCCGATCTGCTGCACGACGTGGGTCGCTCTTTGAACCCGGCCATCGACATCGGTCAGATCGAAGGCGGCTTCATTCAAGGCATGGGCTGGTTGACCACGGAAGAACTGGTGTGGCATCCGCAGACCGGGGCCTTGCTGACCCACGCCCCCAGCACCTACAAGATTCCCACGGCGCACGACACACCGCCCGTGCTCAATGTGGCGCTCTTTGAAAACGAGAACGCCGAAGACAGCATCCATCGCAGCAAAGCGGTGGGAGAGCCACCCCTGCTGCTCAGCTTTTCAGTGTTCCTCGCTTTGCGCGACGCCGCGGCCAGCGCCGGCCCCTCGCGCTGCCTCCCGATCTTGTCGGCACCCGCCACCCCCGAATCGGTCTTGCGCGCCGTCAAGTCGGTGCGCTGAAGTCAGCCGCCTGCACCATGAGCCGCGCCTTGCGCCGCATCGCACAACGGTGGTGGGCCGAAGGCCGACGCGCCGAGGTGGTGGAAGTGGTTCGCAGCCTTGGCTCGGTGCCGCGAGAGGCGGGCACGCGCATGCTGGTAAGCGCAGACGAGGTGGTGGGCACGATCGGCGGCGGGCACCTGGAATGGCAGGCCATTGATCGCGCGCGCCAACGCTTGCAAGCAATCGACTCAGATGCGCAAGAGATTTCTGTGGCGCTCGGCCCGACTCTGGGCCAATGCTGCGGAGGCGCCCTGACCTTGCGATTTGCCACGCTGAACGCAGACCTGTTATCGGCATGGCCGACGACCGAGCCCCGCTTTCACCTGCAGTTGTACGGCGCAGGCCATGTGGGCCAAGCCATCATTCACGCCTTGCAAGGCATCGATGCCCATGTGCGCTGGATCGATGTACGAGAAGAAGCTTTTGAGTCGCTGCACCTTCCCGCTGGCGATGAACTGTCCAGGGCCCTGACGCTCGAAACCGTCTGGGCTGACCCCATGACCGACGAGGTCGATGTGGCCCCGCCTGGCGGGTTTCATCTGGTGCTGACCCACAGCCACGATCTCGACCTGGCTCTGGCTGAGCGCATTTTGCGACGGGGCCAACACGGCTTTTTTGGTCTCATTGGCAGCGCCACCAAACGCGCCCGGTTTGAGCACCGATTGCGCGACAAAGGTCTGGCGCCTGAGCTCTTATCGACCATGACCTGTCCCATCGGGCTGCCCGGCATTGAAGGCAAAGAGCCCGCCGTGATTGCTGTGGCGGTGGTGGCGCAGCTGCTCAGCAGATCAGCACCGCACGAAAGTCGTTGACGTTGGTGAAGGTGGGCCCCGGCACGACCAGATCCCCCAGCGCCTGAAAGAAGCTGTAGGAGTCGTGCCGGTCCAAAAAGGCCCGGGCGCTCAGCCCCAGGGCCTGCGCACGCGCCAGCGTGTCCGGCGTCACCACCGCCCCGGCATTGTCCTCAGACCCGTCTATGCCATCGGTGTCGGCTGCCAAAACATACACGCCGGGTTGGCCCTGCAAAGCCAAGGCGCAACCCAACAAGAATTCAGTCGCTCGGCCACCCCGTCCGGCCGCTGCGCCGGAGGTGTCCACCGTGACCGTGGTTTCTCCGCCCGACAGCAGCAAGCAAGGCTTGTGAAAAGGCTCATCGCTGCGAGCCACTTGGCGAGCCAGCGCCGCATGCACCTGGCCCACGACACTACTCTCACCTTCGATCTCATCGCTTAACACATGGGCTTGCACACCCGCCTCGCGCGCGGCTGCTGCAGCGGCTTGCAGGCTTTGCATGGGCGTGGCCATCATGTGCACCTCATGACCCAAAAATCTGGGGTCTCCAGGCTTGGGCGTTTCAAAGGTTCCCCGCTCCAGGCCCTGACGTGCTGCCTGCGGCAGCGAAATGCCACGCCGATCACAAATGGCCAGTGCCTGGGCGCAGGTGCTGGGGTCGGGCACCGTGGGGCCGCTGCCAATCACCTGGGCAGAGTCACCGGGCACATCAGAAATTAACAAAGTGACCACGCGAGCCGGCGCGCAACGCGCGGCCAAGCGTCCCCCCTTGATGGCACTCAAGTGCTTGCGCACGCAATTCATTTCATCGATGGGTGCACCACTCATCAACAACGCGCGATTGACCGCTTGCTTGTCTTGCAAGCTCAACCCCTCTGCGGGCAGAGTCAACAAGGCCGAGGCGCCGCCGGACACCAGACACAACACCAAGTCGTCGGCCGTGAGACCCTGCGTCAACGCAGCGATCCGTCGAGCGGCCGCTTGGCCCGCCGTGTCGGGCACGGGGTGGGCCGCCTCCACCACTTCGATGCGCCCCGGCTGGGCCTTGTAGGCGGGTGGCACATGCCCGTAGCGGGTCACCACCAGGCCACTCAATGGCGCAGTCGCTGGCCACAAGGCATCCACCGCAGCGGCCATGGCACCCCCCGCCTTGCCCGCGCCCAAGACGAGCGTGCGTCCTTTGGGCGGCGCAGGAAGAAAAGCGCCCAGCTGGTGCTGCGGCAGTGCACGATGGACAGCCGTGTCGTAGAGCATGCGCAGGAAGCTGCGCGGGTCTGATCGGGGGTTCACGGGCGGAATTCTGACGCCAAGAGGGTGACTTGCAAAAGACGGCGCAAAAGGGGGCCCTTCTGACAGGCAAGCGGTGAAGACTTCCAGAAGATTATGCTTGCGGGATGTCCCGACTTCCTTCACCAACCCAACGACAGCCCTTTTTATGCATGCAATGGGTGCTGCTGGCCAGCGCCGTGGTTGTGCTGTGGCTGATCACACTCAGCACCCGCGCGCTCGTCAGTGCGGACGAAGGCCGATACGCCACCCTGTCATTGGCCATGCTGCAAACGGGCGACTGGGTCACGCCGCGCCTCAACGGCCTGCTGTACTTTGAAAAGCCTCCGCTGCAGTATTGGGCCGGGGCCCTGAGCATGGGTCTGTTCGGAGTCAACGCCTGGGCGGCGCGGCTTTGGCCTGGCCTGTGTGGCTTGATCACCATCGCCGCGCTGGTCTACACCGCCTGGAGACTTTGGGGCCCGCGCACGGCCGTGCACACGGCATGCGTGGCAGCTTCCACCACCTGGATCGTGGTCAACAGCCACTTCCTCTCGCTGGATGCGGGCTTGTGCGCCGCCCTGACGGTGGTGATGTGCGCCATTCTTCTTGCTGAGCACGCCCTGCAGCAAGGGCGCTCTGCCCGTGCCTGGATGCTGACCGCTTGGGCCGGTGTGGGACTGGCCATTTTGAGCAAGGGGCTGGTGGGCCTGGTGATCCCCGGGGCCACCTTGGTTTTGCACAGTGTGTGGCGTCGCGAGCTCCTGCTCTGGAAGCACCTGCAGTGGGCCCTGGGGCCGCTTGTCTTGCTGGCCCTGACCACCCCTTGGTTTGTGCTGGTGTCTCAGCGCAATCCCGACTTTGCAGAGTTCTTCTTCATTCACGAACATTGGGACCGCTACCTCAAACCCGGCCACCGGCGAGAAGGTGCGCCTTGGTATTTCGTGCCCTATCTCTTGGTGGGGCTGCTGCCCTGGACCAGCGCCTTGCCCTGGCTCCTCAAACCCCGTCGAGGCGAGTTCGCAACCAGCTGGCTGTGGATGTGGTCTGTGTTGATCTTTGCGTTTTTCAGTTTGTCCAGCTCCAAACTGCCTTCGTACATCTTGCCCATGTTCCCGGCGTTGGCCCTGCTGGTGGCCCGCCACACCGCGCAAGCCAGCGCCGCCACCCTTCAGCGTCACCTCATCGTGCCTGCTGTGCTGTGGCTGCTCGTCTTGGTGGCCTTGCCCTTCTTGGTGCAACGTGCCAACGACGAGGTCCCGGTCGAGGCCCTGGAAGCCTTGGCCTGGGGCATGGCCTTGGGCGCGGGGCTGTTTGTCGCCGTGGCCTTGGGCGCTTGGTGGGCCCTGCGTCGAGGCCAGCGCACCCTGGCGCTGGCTTGGGTGGCCACTGCGCACCTGGGAGCCGCCCTCATGGTGTTGAGTGCCCACAACGAATACGGCCAATTGAAAAGCAGCGAGCGGATGGTCCAGGCGCTGCGTGGCGGGCCATGGCTGCAACAAGCACCTGGGCAGGCATCGACACCGTTCTTCGCGGTGCAGGCATACGACCAGACCCTGCCGTTTTATTTGGAGCGACCCGTGATTTTGGTCGACTACCGAGACGAATTCACCTTTGGGCAAGACCGTGAGCCCGACCGGTGGATTCCTTCGCTCGACAGCTTCGTCACCCGATGGAAACAAGAGCCCCGCGCCCTGGCCTACATGACGCCCAGCACCTTGCAGGCCTTGAGCGGGCGAGGCTTGTCGCTGCAAATCGTCTGGCAGGACGCCCGACGCATGGTGGTGGCCAAGCCCTGAGCCCAAACGGCCACCCGCTCGGGCCCGCCAAACCGCTCATTTGGGGCGACAATCGGGTCCGGCATGAAATTCACTGATTTCCTTCTCGTTTTGGCCGGCGTGCTGCTCAACGCGGCCGCTCAATTGATGCTCAAGGCCGGCGCTTCGGCCGTGGGAGCCATTTCCAGCTGGGCCGCACTGCGAACTGCAGCGCCTTCCTTGGCGCTGCATCCAGGCGTGGTGGGCGGATTGAGCTGCTATGTCATTTCGGTGGTGGTGTGGATCGTGGCCCTGTCTCGCGTGGAGGTGAGCATCGCCTACCCCATGCTGTCGGTGGGCTATGTGATCAACGCACTGCTGGCCATGTGGCTTTTTGGTGAAGCCGTGTCTGTGCAACGGTGGATCGGTATTGCCGTGATCCTGGTGGGCGTCACGCTGGTGGCCCGCTCAGGAGGCTCCACATGACGCTGCCCACTCTCGCGGATTCGCCTTTTTTGCCTTTCACGCGACCCAGCATCGACGAGGACACCATTGCCAGCGTCGCCGAGGTGCTGCGAAGCGGCTGGATCACCACAGGCCCCAAGTGCAAAGCCCTGGAGGCCGCGTTGTCGCAGCGATTTGCCGGGCGTCCTGTGCGGCTGGTCAACTCGGCCACTGCCGCGCTGGAGATGGCCTTGCGCTTGGTGGGCGTGGGCCCAGGCGACGAAGTCATCACCACACCCTTGTCTTGGGTGGCCACCGCCAACGTGATCTTGACCGTCGGCGCCACACCCGTCTTTGTCGACGTCGACCCCCTCACACGCAACATCGATTTGGGCGCTGTCGAGAAGGCCATCACGCCCCGAACGCGGGCCCTCCTCCCTGTGGACTTGGCCGGGCTGCCTGTGGACCGTGACCGCCTGTATGCCATCGCCCAGCAACACCACCTGCGCGTGATTGAAGACGCCGCGCAGTCCATGGGCTCGCGCTGGAACGGCCGCGAAATCGGCACGTTCGGCGACTTGGTTTCCTTCAGCTTTCATGCCAACAAAAACATGACCACCACCGAAGGTGGCTGCCTGGTCATGAACACCGAAGACGAAGCGCGGCTTTTTGAGAAGCTGCGGCTTCAAGGAGTCACCCGCTTTCCTGATGGTGGCATGGACGTGGATGTGCTGGGCGGCAAAGCCAACCTCACCGACGTGGCCGCCGCCATTGGCCTGGGGCAACTCCAGCAGTTGGACACTTTCAATCAGCGCCGAAGGGCCCTGGCCCAACAGTACTTTGAGCGGTTTGCGCGCGACTTGGGCTTTGAGTTGCCTCCTGAAGACTTTTCAAACAGCAATTGGCACATGTTTCAGCCTTTGCTGCCGGCGAGCTTGCCCGGCCACCTGCCTACGCGCGGCGCATTCATTGAAACTATGCGCACCTGTGGCATCGGCGTGGGGGTGCACTATCCGGCCATGCACCTGTTTTCGCTGTATCGCAGCCGGGGCCATCGGGCTGGCGAATTCCCCCAAGCAGAGCGCATCGGTGAGCGCACCGTGACGCTGCCACTCTTTCCAGGCATGGTCGACGGTGATGTCAGCCGCGTGTGCGAGGCGGTCAAACGTGTGATGCGAGGTGCGGTCTCATGAAAGCCAGCTCGAAATCTCAAGGGATCGACCTGCGTCCCCAAGGCGGCGCAATGCAAGGGTCTTTGCTGGATTCGGCCGCTCCCTTGCTCAGCGTGGTGATCCCCGTCTACAACGAAGAGGCGGGCTTGGATGCGTTGTTCAACAGGCTCTATCCAGCCCTCGACGCCCTGCAGATCTCGTATGAAGTCATCTTCATCAACGATGGCAGTCGCGACCGTTCGGCGCAATTGCTGGCCGAACAATTTGAACATCGGCCCGAGGTGACTCGGGTGATTCTTTTCAACGGCAATTTTGGGCAACATCGTGCCATCTTGGCGGGCTTTGAGCATTGCCGTGGGGACCGTGTCGTCACCCTCGACGCCGACCTGCAGAACCCCCCCGAAGACATCGGCCTCTTGCTGGCCGCCATGGACCAGGGCCATGACTACGTCGGCTCCATCCGTCGCATGCGCCAAGACTCGGCCTGGCGCCGTTATGCCAGCCGCGCCATGAACCGCCTGCGCCACCGCATCACCCGCATCGAGATGACCGACCAGGGTTGCATGATGCGCGCTTACAGCCGGCAGATTGTGCAGCTCATCAACCAGTGCGGCGAGATGAACACCTTCATTCCGGCCCTGGCTTACCAGTTCGCGCGCCAGCCCACCGAAATTGTGGTGGGCCATGAGGAGCGCCATGCGGGAGAGTCCAAGTACTCGCTCTACAGCCTCATTCGTCTGAACTTTGACTTGGTGACGGGGTTTTCGGTGGTCCCCTTGCAATGGTTCTCCATGCTGGGGATGGCCGTGTCGGTGGGTGCGGCGGCCTTGGTGGTGTTGCTGGTGGCGCGACGCGTCTTCATTGGCCCTGAAGAAGGCGGCCTGTTCACTTTGTTTGCGATAGCGTTTTTGCTCATCGGCTTGGCCTTGTTTGGCATCGGCCTGATTGGTGAGTACGTGGGTCGCGTCTATCAAGAAGTTCGCTCTCGACCCCGGTACGTCATCAGTGCCATCTTGGAGCGCAAGCCGTGACAGCTGCGAGCCCCGCATCGGCGGTGGTCTTTGCCTATCACAACGTGGGGGTCCGAGGACTGCTCACCTTGCTCGACGCCGGCGTGGACGTGCGAATGGTGGTCACGCACGAGGACAACCCGCAAGAGACGCTGTGGTTTGATCGCGTGGCGGACGTGGCCGCCGAACATGGGCTGCCTTGCATCGCCCCCAAAGACCCTCACACATCGGAGGTCTTGGCACAGCTTGAGGCGGCCAAACCGGATTTTTTGTTCTCGCTGTACTACCGACAAATGCTCAAGCCCGCCGTGCTTCAAATCCCGCGTCGGGGTGCTTTCAATCTGCACGGCTCCTTGTTGCCCAAGTACCGCGGCCGAGCACCGGTGAACTGGGCCGTCTTGCACGGAGAACGCGAGACCGGCGCCACCTTGCATGTCATGCATGAAAAGCCCGACCACGGGCCCATCGTGGACCAGTGCGCGGTGCCCATCTTGGGTGAAGACACGGCCCGTCAAGTCTTCGACAAAGTGACCCTGGCAGCGGAGATTGTCCTGGCGCGCAGCGTGCCCCGTCTGATCGCCGGCACGGCCACGTTCACGCCGCAGGTGCACGCAGCGGGCCAATACTTTGGCGGCCGCAAGCCCGAGGACGGACGCATCCCGGCTGCTGCGAGCGCCATGCAAATCCACAACCTCGTTCGAGCGGTGGCTCCGCCCGACTATCCAGGCGCCTTTTTTGACAGCCCCGCAGGGCGCGTGATCGTTGCACGCACGCGCCCGGCAGGGCATGCGCGCCATGCGCGCCATCCGGCGTCACCCACGTTTTCTCTAAGACTTCACGAAGGCCAGATTTGGCTCGATGCCGCCGATGGCCAGACTTTGCAAGTTCTTGGAGCCACGCTCAACTCACAGAGTCTGAATGCCAAGGTTTGGCATTCTTTGCTCGATACGGCATCGCTTCATCCCCTTCCTTGATCCTGCGGAAAGATCCCCATGAAAGTGCTCATTCTTGGAGTCAACGGCTTCATCGGTCACCACCTGACTCGTCGCATCATTGAGACCACCGACTGGCAGGTCTACGGCATGGACATGCAGTCCGACCGCGTGTCACCGTGGCTGGATCACCCGCGCTTTCACTTCTTTGAGGGTGACATCACCATCAACAAGGAGTGGATTGAGTACCACGTGCGCAAGTGCGACGTCATCTTGCCCTTGGTCGCGATTGCCACGCCCGCCACCTACGTGTTGGAGCCGCTGCGGGTGTTCGAACTCGACTTCGAAGCCAATCTGCCCATCGTGCGCCATTGCGTCAAATACAAAAAGCGCATCATCTTCCCCAGCACCAGCGAGGTGTACGGCATGTGCCCCGATGGCGAGTTCGACCCGGAGTCCTCGCCCTTGGTTTACGGTCCCATCGCCAAACCACGCTGGATCTATGCCTGCTCCAAACAGCTCATGGATCGCGTGATCCACGCCTATGCCCAACAGCACGGGCTGCAGTTCACGCTGTTCCGGCCTTTCAACTGGATCGGCCCGGGCTTGGACAGCCTGCACACCGCCAAAGAGGGTTCCAGCCGAGTCATCACCCAGTTCTTGGGACACATCGTTCGAGGTGAGCCCATCCATCTGGTGGACGGCGGGCGGCAGCGTCGCTGCTTTACCGATGTGGACGATGGCATCGCCGCTCTCATGCGCATTCTCGTCAACGAGGGTGGACGCGCCAATGGGGGCATTTACAACATCGGCAACCCCACCAACGATTTGTCAGTGAAAGACCTGGCCGAAAAAATGTTGGCACTTGCCGCGGCCCGACCTGAGTACCGCGACTATGCGGCCAAGGTCACGCTGCAAGTGACGTCGGCCGGCGACTACTACGGCCAGGGCTACCAAGACGTGGATCGGCGCGTGCCGGCCATTGCCAACACGATGCGCGACCTCGATTGGGCCCCCAAGGTCACCATGGAGCAGGCGCTGAATCGGCTGTTTGATCACTATCGCAGCGAACTGGAAACAGCGCGCCAGTTGAACGACTGATCTGCACGAGACCGTACGACAGCACAAGCCAAGGCCACGTCTGCATGACCCTGATCGCCCTCAAGATCGACGTGGACACCTACCGCGGCACCCGCGAGGGCGTGCCCCCGCTGCTGAGGGCTCTGGACCATGCGCAGGCAGGCGCCACCTTCTTGTTCAGTCTTGGTCCGGACCACACGGGCCGCGCCATTCGTCGCGTCTTCCGCCCAGGATTTTTTGGCAAAGTCTCTCGCACCTCGGTGGTCGAGCACTATGGCCTGCGCACCCTGCTCTATGGAACGCTGCTGCCCGGGCCGGACATCGCCCGACGCGAAGCGGCCACGCTGCGCGCGGTGGCCCAGGCGGGCTTTGAAACCGGGGTCCACACCTGGGACCATGTCCGCTGGCAAGATGGCGTGGCCACCGCGAGTCCAGCCTGGACCTGCCGCGAACTGCAACGCGCCACCGACCGCTATGCTGAGGTGTTTGGCACCCCTGCGCGTGTGCACGGCGCTGCGGGTTGGCAAATGAACGAAGCCGCTTACCGTCTCGAAGCGGAGTTGGGCTACACACTGGCCTCCGACGGGCGCGGCACCCATCCCTTTGTGCCCGTCGATGCATCGGGCCAGGTTCTGGGACCCTTGCAACTGCCCACCACGCTGCCCACGCTGGACGAGCTCATCGGTCTGGACGGCTGGGATCCCAGCAATGTGCACCGCGCCCTGCTCGATCGCACTGAGCAAGACACCTCACCTCTGCACGTCTACACCCTGCATGCCGAACTGGAAGGCCAGAAGCTGTTGCCGGTCTTTGAGCGGCTGCTGCAAGGCTGGCGGGACCAGGGCCACACCCTCGTCAGCTTGGGCCAAGCCGCTGCCACCTTGGCAACGCAGGCGGTCCCACGCTGTCACATTGCAACGGGTACGGTGCC
>RFSP01000321.1 GCA_009923895.1 Betaproteobacteria bacterium
TGGCCGCAGGCGTCGGCCGCCACACCCTCAACCGCAGGAGGGGTGGTGGATCCCATGAAGTGGTGGGGAGCGCTGACGCAGCAATTTGCGGATCTGGCCTCGAAGGCGCTGGCAGAAGCGCCCAACGAGAAAGCCTCTGCGACTCGCAATGCCCCAGCCACCGCTTCGGCGACGCCTGCGGCCAAGAAGCCTCGCGCCAAGCCACGAGTCAAGCCCCAAGCGGCACGAATCTGAACTCCAGGAGCGGCAGGTTGCAAGCAAGCTTTGATTCCACAACGCCTCAAGCCCGTGCTGAGCGACAGCGGCAAGTGGTGGCGGCATTGACGGCGTGTGTGCCGTCGCACGCCCTGCTGTGGCAACCCGAAGAGACCGTGCCGTATGAATGTGACGGCCTGACCGCCTACCGAGAGCGGCCCCTGGTGGTGGTGTTGCCGGAAACCGATGCACAGGTGGCCGCTGTCTTGAAAGCCTGCCATGCGCTGCAGGTGCCCGTGGTGGCCCGGGGTGCGGGGACGGGCCTTTCTGGCGGGGCCATGCCCCATGCCATGGGGGTGACGCTGTCGCTGGCCAAATTCAACCGCATCGTGGCGGTGGATCCCAAAAGCCGCACAGCCACCGTGCAATGTGGCGTTCGCAATCTGGCCATCAGTGAGGCTGCAGCACCCTACGGCCTCTATTACGCGCCGGACCCCAGCAGCCAGATCGCCTGCACGATCGGTGGCAATGTGGCCGAGAACTCCGGCGGTGTGCATTGCCTGAAATATGGGTTGACCCTGCACAACGTGTTGCGTGTGAAAGGCTACACCGTGGAAGGCGAGCCGGTGGAGTTTGGCGGGCTGTCGCTTGAGGCCGCAGGGCTCGATCTGCTGAGCGTGGTGGTGGGCAGTGAAGGCATGCTCGCCATCACCACCGAGGTCACCGTCAAACTGGTCCCCAAACCCGTGTTGGCGCGTGCAGCAGGGGCCACACGACTGGAAGTCAGCAAAGACGAAGCCCAGCGTTTGCGATTTTGGAGTGGGCGCAAGAACGCGTTCCCAGCCAGCGGTCGCATCAGCCCAGACTACATGTGCATGGACTCCACCATTCCGCGCAAGCGGCTGGCCGACATCTTGCTGGCCATTCAGGCCATGGAGCAGCAATACGGCTTGCGTTGCGCCAACGTTTTCCACGCGGGCGACGGCAATTTGCACCCGCTCATTCTTTTTGACGCCAACGATCCCGACCAATTGCGCCGTTGCGAGTTGTTTGGGGCCGACATCTTGGAAACCAGTGTGCGACTCGGCGGCACCGTGACCGGAGAGCACGGCGTGGGCGTGGAAAAGCTCAACTCCATGTGCGTGCAGTTTTCGCCCGAGGAAAGAGAGCAGATGGCATCACTGAAGGCGGCCTTTGACCCCTTGAAGCTTTTGAACCCGGGCAAAGTGATCCCCACGCTCAACCGCTGCGCCGAATACGGCAAGATGCACGTCAGCCGTGGGTTGTTGCCCCACCCGGATCTGCCGCGTTTTTGAATGGGCCCCTGCACTTGCCATGGACACGATTGACAGCGCCTTGGACACCTTGAGTGCCCCCTCTGGCGGCTCCCGCGAAGCGTTGGACCCTGCGCTGCGTGCGCTGTGCGACCAGGTGATGCAAGCCCATGAGGACGGCACACCCCTGGAGATCCGGGGCGGCGCCACCAAGGCCTTTTACGGCAACACTCCCGTGGGCCAGTGCCTGGACACGCGCGGTTTGCAAGGGGTCTTGCAGTATGAGCCGTCGGAGTTGGTGGTGACGGTGCGCGCGGGGACCCCCTTGGCGGAACTCGAAGCTTTGCTCGAGCAGCAGGGGCCACACGACTGGAAGTCAGCAAAGACGAAGCCCAGCGTTTGCGATTTTGGAGTGGGCGCAAGAACGCGTTCCCAGCCAGCGGTCGCATC
>RFSP01000322.1 GCA_009923895.1 Betaproteobacteria bacterium
CGAATTACCTGGTGTTTTACTAACGACGAGAATCGGTGACTGATCGTCATTTGGAAGGCTTTGGCCTAAATGCTTTGCAGACGACCGGATCTGTGTCGATTTGCGGAGCGCCGATTAAATCCAGGCAATAGGGTACGGCAGCAAAGATTCCCGGCACGAGAATCTTGCCTTCATCGTCCTTCAAACCTTCAAGCGTCTCAGCAATGGCTTTTGGCTGACCCGGCAGATTCACAATAAGGCAACTGTGGCCATCATCTAGTTCGCGCAACACAGCCACTTGACGCGACAAAATGGCCGTGGGCACAAACGCCAGGCTGATCTGCCGCATTTGCTCGCCAAAGCCCGGCATCACCTTGTCTGCCACGGCCAAGGTCGCCTCGGGGGTCACGTCGCGGCGGGCCGGTCCGGTGCCGCCGGTGGTCAAAACCAAATGACAGTGGGTGTCATCCACCAGCTCCTTGAGGGCATGCTCAATCTGCGCTTGCTCATCCGGAATCAGGCGCGGGTGCCACTCCATCGGATTGCACACGGCCGACGTCAGCCAGTCCTGCAAAGCCGGAATGCCTTTGTCTTCATAGACACCGCTTGAAGCCCGATCGCTGATCGAGACCACTCCCACGCGCAAGACGTCCAAGCTCGACATGGTCAACTCTTTGCCTCCCTAACTCGACATGGGGCCGCTACCTGAGGGATCCCAAGTGGCTGCGGATGAATTGAAACAGCTCGCGGTAGGCGCGGCCTTGCCGGACGGCTTCCCCGGCCGCGGCATCGCCTCGAGACTGCGACCTTGCGTTGCGCACCAGTGTGCGCAATTGTTGGAGATCGCTGCCTGGCACTTCCGTGGCCCACTGGGTCATGGCCTGGTCGTCGTCCATAAGAGCGGTGCGCCAGCGCTCGGCCTCATGCAGAGAAAGCGAGTCACGGGCTTGCCCCAGCTGCGCCTGAGCGACAGCTTCGTGCAGCGGCTGTGCGTCGACCTGACGCATCAACTTGCCCACAAATTGAAGTTGACGCCGACGTCCCTCGTGGGACCGGGTGCGGCCGTATTCCGCCAAGGCCTCACGCAAAGCGTCTGGCAAGGCCAGAGTGTCCAGCACCGAGGGCGACAATCGCGTCAGATTCTGCCCCAGCGCCTGCAAATCGGCTGAGTCCTTTTTGCGCTGCGTCTTGCTCGGACGTCCCTGCTCATCATGAGCCGGATCAGGGTCGCGTGCGGCAGTGCGGCCAGGGGCAGGACGTCGAGACATGCGAGCGATGATAATCGCCCCGTGATCCATCCCTGGGGGTGACGGTGTATTGCGGCCAACGACGCGGCAGTGCCAGCACCTCCGATTTTTCTCCTGCGGCCATGCGGCAAACCGTCAAAGCTGCATTCGACATTGCGCGATTTACCGCCGAGGATCCCGCCGCCGGATTGCCAGATGTAGCTGACCTGGTGTCTGCGCGCCAGGCCCGGCGGGATTTGGATCTTTTCCACCCCTGGGCCATCGATGCCGCCCAGGCCGCGGAGTTGGCCCAAGCCTGTGAGCAGGCTGCCATGGCCACCGATTCGCGGATCACCAACTCCGAAGGGGCGGGCGTCTCTGCCCAGCAATTCCAATTCTGGTCGGCCAACTCCCGAGGGTTTCGCGGGGGGTACGCCACATCCCGGCATTTCGTCTCGGTGGCACCCATCGCGGGCCGAGGCAAGGACATGCAGCGCGACTCCTGGTATTCCTACAAGCGTGACCCCAAGGATTTGGCGCCTGTGCAAGCCGTGGGACGCTATGCAGCAGAGCGGGCCTTGTCGCGGCTTCGCGCCAGACGGGTACCCACCTGCGAGGTCCCCGTGCTGTTTGAGGCGCCCGTGGCTGCCGGGCTCTTGGGGTCTTTTGTGCAAGCCATTTCTGG
>RFSP01000323.1 GCA_009923895.1 Betaproteobacteria bacterium
GGCCAGTGTCAACGCCAAGCACAGCCCAATGATGAAGAGCCGGTAAGCACCCATGCCCAGCGTCCAAGCGCCGCTGCCCAGCTCAATGCGCCCACGCAACCACTCGGGCGTCTGCACATTCACCTGAGAGGACCCCATGACATAGTCCACCGCTGCCACCGCCATGAAGGTCAGGCCGATGCTGAAAAGCACCTGATCCAAATGCGGCTTGCCATACAGACGTCGGTAGAGCGTGCTTTCCAACAAAGCGCCGAGCAGCGCGGTGACCAAGAACGCCGCCGGCAGGCACAGCAAGAAGGGCCAGCCGTGCTTTTGCATGAGCACCACCAGCACATAGCCGCCCGCCATTGCAAAGGCGCCATGGGCCAGGTTGATGAAGTTCATCAGGCCCATGGTCACGGCCAGCCCCAGCGCCAGCACAAACAGCAACATGCCGTAGGCCAAACCGTCAAAGAGCAGCGTGAGCATGGCGTGAGAGCGTTGCCTTCAACCGTCCCGCAAGCGGCTGCGGGACGGGGAACGTGGCGTCAATCTTGTGGCAATTACTTGAGCTTGCCCGGATCCTTGACGGCTTTGACCGAGTCAAACTCGATGTTCCACAGCTGGCCGTCTTTCTTTTCCACTTTGCGGATGTAGATGTCTTGGACGATGTCGCGGGTTTGGGCATCGATCAGCACCTGACCGCGAGGGCTCTCGAAGATCTGGCCTTTCATGCCCGCCAACAAGGCATCGCCACCGGCGCCCTTGGAGGCTTCCAGCGCTTTGTAGATGACCCGCATGCCGTCGTAGCCCCCCACCGCCATGAAGTTGGGGCGGAACTTGTGGGCCGCCACAAAGGCGTCGACAAACTTCTTGTTGGCCGGTGTGGGGTGAGCGGCTGAATAGTGGTGCGAACTCACCACGCCCATGGCCACCTCGCCCATGTCATTGAGCTGATCGTCATCGGTCACATCGCCAGTGGCAATCAGGCGAATGCCGGCCTTGTCCAGGCCCCGCTCACCAAACTGCTTCATGAAAGCCGCCCCCTGGCCCGAGGGCAAGAACACAAACAGCGCATCGGGCTTGGCGTCACGAACCTTTTGCAGCACGGGAGCAAAGTCAGGGGCACGCATGGGCGTGCGCAGTTTTTCCATGACCTGTCCGCTGTTGAGCGTGATGCGATCGGTAAAGAACTTCTCAGCGTCATAGCCGGGGCCGTAGTCAGCCACCAGGGACACGACTTTCTTCACATTGTTCTTGTTCGCCCATTCGGCCAAAGCCACCGAGGCTTGGGGCAGCGTGAAGCTGGTGCGCACCACATAGGGCGACGCTTCGGTGATGGCAGACGTAGCGGCGGCCATGACCACCATGGGGGTCTTGCTCTGCGTGGCAATGGGGGCGGTCACCATGGCCGAGGGCGTGATGCCAAAACCGGCCAGCGCCACCACCTTGTCGTTGACCACCAACTCTTGGGCCAGGCGGCGCGTAGCGTCAGGCAAGCTGCCATCGTCCTTGACAATGACTTCGACCTTCTTGCCGGCCACCTTGTTGCCGTTTTGGGCCACCCACAGCTTGATGGCCGCGTCAATCTGACGGCCGGTGCTGGCTTGCTGGCCCGTCATGGGAAGGATCACGCCAATCTTGACGGTGTCGCTTTGTGCGAGGGCGTTCCCGAACAACGTCACGCTGGTCACAGCGGCGGCAGCGAGGGCAATGAGATGTCTCTTGTGCATGGGTCAAGTCTCCTGGAGGCTCAGTCGAGGTGGATAGACTGAATTGTGCCCCTAATGTGAAACTTTGGGGCTGCGTCTGGATTTGGCGGGTGGCTTGGGTCTGGGCGGGTGACTTATTGTCAATGAATCATTGTCAGCGGCTCGCGGA
>RFSP01000324.1 GCA_009923895.1 Betaproteobacteria bacterium
CCCTGCTCGAGGATCTGTTCATCGCTCAAGTCGTGCATGGTCAACGATCGCAGGTCCAGCCAAATGCCCAAGCGGTCGGCGAATCCTGCGCTGAGCCGACTGTCGTCTTCGTCTGATTCGTCCAAGGCCACCACCGCGAACTCCGCGGGTTCGTCGACGCCTTTGGGGCTGGCCATTCGGCGTTGATCCAGGGCTTGTGAAAGTCGGGCCAGCAGTTCTTTGGGAACCCGCTCGGCCATGGGCAGTTGGATCACACCACCATGGGCACGGGCCAGCAACCCGGGTTGCCATTTCAGCGTTTGAGATTGCAGGCTCTGCGCAAGATCGATCCCACCGTGCAAGGCTTGATCATCAGCCGATGCCGGCATTTTGACCACGGGCAATCCCGATTGATGCAAAGCACCCAGCCAGGCGTCTCGAACCGGCCCATGACCGGCACGAAGCCAAATGCCGCCCAGGCCCACGGCATCGATGACCAAGGCGCGTATCGCCCACAGGGCATCCATGCACACCTGCGACAACTTTAACTCCCCATGACCTCTTGGACACAGCGCTGCACGCGCACGCCCGAGTCAGTGTCATCCAAAGGGTTGCGCCGCAGGCGGTGCCGAAGCGCCATGGAGGCCACATGGATCACGTGCGCGTCCTGAACACGCTTGGCCCCTTGCAAGGCTGCATAAGCCCGGCTGGCGCGAAGCAGCGTGAGTTCGGCACGCAAGCCATCGGTGCCCAAGCGTTGGCACAGATCGGCGCATCGCATCATGACCTCGTCGTCGGTGTGCAACTTGGCCAGCGCCTTTCGCGCTTGCAAGATGCGGGCTTGCAGGCGCTCATTTTCTGGATGCCACTGAGCTCGAAAGCCTTCAGGGTCACGCTCAAAAGCCTCTCGGCGCTTGACCACTTCCACCCGCTGCTTGAGATCTTGCGGGGTTTTGACCTGCACCGCTAAGCCAAACCGGTCGAGCATCTGTGGTCTCAACTCGCCTTCTTCTGGATTGCCACTGCCCACCAACACGAAGCGGGCAGGGTGACGCACGCTCAATCCCTCGCGCTCGACCAAGTTCTCACCCGAGGCGGCCACATCGATCAAGAGGTCGACCAAGTGATCGTCCAAAAGATTCACTTCATCGATGTACAAAAATCCTCGGTGAGCCTGAGCCAGCAGGCCTGGTTGGAAGGCTTTGATCCCTTGCGTCAGGGCCTTTTCCAGATCGAGTGCGCCCACCACACGGTCTTCGGTGGCGCCCAACGGCAGGTCGACCACCGGCACCGCTCGGGTCTGTACCTTGCGGCCCACTTGGATGCCGCATGTCTCGCAGCTGCCTTTGGGCTTGGTTTGCGGATCACAGCCGTATGGGCAGCCTTCGACGACCTTGAGCGGCGGCAACAAATCGGCCAAGGCGCGCACCGCCGTGGATTTGCCGGTGCCGCGATCACCCAGCACCAACACGCCACCAATGGTGGGGTCCACGGCCACCAGTTGAATGGCCAAGGTCATCTCATCTTGACCCACAATGGCCGCGAAGGGAAAGCTCAAACGCATGCTGTCTCCTGAACGGGCGCGGGGCGCGCAGACGGTTCATCCCGTTTCAATCCGTAGGGGTCGGCCAAATGCCATACATGGTCGGGCACCATGTGGATGACCCGGGCAGGCAATTCGCGGCGAAGGTGCACCACACTCTCGATGGCTTTCATCTCCACACGCGCCCTCGCAAATTCCAAGCCGCGCGGCCCCACCCGCGGCATTAACCAATTCACCAAGGGCCGCAGCCATGCTGGCGTTCGGCGCAGCGGTAATCCTCCGGCTGCTCGCAAGGTGTTGGCCAAGAAACCGCGAACAGGTCCTGAGCGTCGGCCCGC
>RFSP01000325.1 GCA_009923895.1 Betaproteobacteria bacterium
CAAGATCAACGGCGTGCCCAACCCGGGTTACGCCGCTTCAACGGTGGACGTCTCTGGCGGTCTTCGCTATCGCATGGGACCGTGGGTCGCCCACACTGGCATGACCTACTTGGGCAAAGCCAGCACTTCCAACCCGAGCGAGCGGGGGCAAAGCAATGCCGCGCTGGTGAACACCGCTGGTGTGAGCTACGACGTTCAAAAGGGCATGCAGGTGTATGCGTTAGCGGGCATGGTCCATTACGACCACCTGGGCTTGTCACCCATGTCGATGCCGGGCAACTCGGCGTTCACCAATGTGGACTCCCGTGTGACCAAGACCGGCAATTGGGTCGGCCTGGGTGCCGTGTACGTGTTCTAAGGACCTTTCATGAAGATCCGATCTTTTCTTTGCATGACGATAGCCGCTGTGGTGGCGCTGCTGGTGGCCTGTGGCGGCGGTGGCGTGGTGCCTGGCACTGGGGTGCAAGTGCGAGCCCTAAGCAGCGACTTCACCAGCCGCAAGGCGGTGTCTTACGCGCCCTATCGCACAGCAAACCGCGATACCGAAGTAGTGCTTCCGGCCAATGTCAAACAGGATCTGACTTTGTTGGCAGCCGGTGGATTCAAACTGATCCGCCTGTTCGACAGCTCAGACGCCATGGCCAAGGTGGTGCTGCAAGTCATCAAAGACAACAACCTGGACATCAAGGTCATGTTGGGGTCGTGGATGGCCAGCGGCAATGACACTTTCAACCAAGCTGAAATCCAGCGCACCATCGCTTTGGCCAACACCTACAGTGACATTGTCCTGGCGGTGAGCGTGGGCAACGAGACCATGGTGAGCTGGTCATTCAATCCGGTGACACCGGCCACGATGGCCGGCTACATCAAGACCGTGCGCAACGCCATTCGTCAGCCGGTCACGACCGACGACAACTGGGCCTTCTTTGCCAAGGCCAGTACCGAGCGCAACGACCCCAAGCTGGTGCTGGACACGATCGACTTTGTGTCGCTGCACACTTATCCCCTGGCCGACAGCGTCTACAACCCCACCTTGTGGGATTGGAAGCAAGAGGCCGTGGCGGCTTCAGGCCGTGCTGCCGCCATGATGGATGCCGCCATTGCGGCCGCGCGCAAAGACCATGACGCTGTGCGCACGCACCTGGACGACTATGGCTACAAGACCATGCCCATCGTCATCGGCGAGACCGGATGGAAGGCCGTGGCCTCGAATGGGGAGCTCTACCGGGCCCATCCGGTCAACCAAAAGATGTACTTCGACCGCTTGAGCACATGGGCCGAGGCCGGTCGCACGGGTGCTGGCCCGAAGGCCATCTTCTATTTCGAGGCGTTTGACGAGCCCTGGAAGGGCAGTGACGACAAGTGGGGTCTCTTCAACGTCAACCGTCAAGCCCGCTACGTGATCCAGAGCTTGTACCCATCTTCACAAGCAGAGCCTGGCACCTACACCACGTCAGACGCGTTGTACTACGTGGCGTCCACGGGTGGTGGCACGGTCACGGCCAACCGCTACACGGTCTACGCCGACGCCATCACCGCTGGTGAAGCTCGCCCCACCTTGCCTGTGGCTGCCTATGGCTGGGATTCTCCGGCCACCGCCTTTGCAGGTGAAGGGACGACCACAGAAAACACGGGCGATGTGGCCGGCACCAACCACTATTACGAGGTCGGTCCGTCACCCACGTCCTGGGGCTGGGGCTTGATTTTGAACATCCCATCGGCCACTGCCGACTTGTCGAACTTTGCTACGGGCCGTTTGAACTTCAGCATCAAGACGACCTATCCGGGCAAATTGGAGTTCGGTTTCTTCACAGGCTCTGCCCTCGACGGTACCGGTTACGACGTTTACTTGGCCGTCGA
>RFSP01000326.1 GCA_009923895.1 Betaproteobacteria bacterium
TCTCGGCCGCGTTGTCGGGGATGTAGATGCCCGAGGCGGTCTTGGTTTCGTTTTCCAGGCGCTTGACGATCACGCGATCGTGCAGGGGACGCAGCTTCATGAGTTCTCCTATTGAGGTTTCCAAAGTTGTTCGAGTTTGTAGATGCAAGTAAGCATTTACTAACATTTCGAAGGACCCCCATGGGGAGGCCCTGAAACCGTTAGCACTCGCAGTCGATGAGTGCTAGCAAAGGAATTATAGGGTGCTTCTGGACGGTTTCAAGAGGGGCTGGAATCGACAAGGAAAATCTTGTTGCGGTGACTCAATGGGTCTGGAAACCGGTGGATGCGGGGCTGCGGGCCGGGCCCAAGCGACGTCTATCAGGGTCAGCGCGGATCGCCGACCCCTTCGGGGTGTGCTTGAATCCGCCCGCTCCTTTCACGGTGACAGGAGACCCGATTGCTCAAGGAGCCTTCTTGCAACTGATCCAGCTGTTCATCGCGGGAGTCGCCCAGGGATGCATCTATGGGCTGATCGCTTTGGGCTTTGTGTTGATTTACAAGGCCACGGAGACGGTGAGCTTTTCTCAAGGCGACTTGATGGCCTTGGGAGCCTTTTGTGGTTTGGCCCTGATGACGGTGTGGGGGTGGCCCTTCTGGGCCGCCTTGATCGCCTCGGTGGCGGCCTTGGCGGTCTTTGGCCTCTTGGCCGAACGCCTGGTGATCCGCCCCATCCTCGGGCAACCGGCCTTCTCCATTGTGATGCTGACCATCGGCATGGGCTATTTGCTGCGCGGGCTCATCACCATGCTGCCAGGCATCGGCACCGAGACCCACACCCTGCCGGTGCCTTACAAGGACCAGATCGTGCAACTGGGGACGCTGGTCATCAACGTGGAGCATGCGGTGGTGATAGGCGTGACCACGGTGCTGTGTGTCGCCCTGTTTGCGTTGTTCAAGTACACCCGCATTGGTATTGCCATGCAAGCGGCTTCTCAGAACCAGCTGGCGGCCTATTACATGGGCATTCCGGTTCGACGCCTCAATGGTTGGGTCTGGGCGTTGGCGTCATCCGTGGCGTGTTTGGCAGGATTGCTGTTGGCGCCCATCACCTTTGTGCATGCCAACATGGGCTTCATTGGGCTCAAGGCCTTCCCTGCTGCTGTGGTGGGCGGCTTCAGTAGCTTGCCCGGGGCGATGGCCGGCGGCTTGGTGATCGGACTGGTGGAGTCCCTGTCTGGTTTTTACTTGCCCGAGGGTTTCAAGGACGCGGCGCCTTACGTGGTGGTGCTGATCATGCTCATGGTCAAGCCCAACGGTCTCTTTGGTGAGACGGCGCGCAAGAAGGTGTGAGGTCGGGAAGTCCCATGCGTTTTATCTTCAAAACCGACTATCGCCAGGACCTTCGACTGGCCCGCCATGAGGGGCATGTGTTTTGGTACACCGCCCTGATGGTGGCGCTGTTGGCCGGCCCTGGGTGGCTGGATGAGTACGGTCTGGCGCAGCTGACCTATGTCCTGATCTACGGCGTGGTGGGCTTGGGGCTGATGCTGCTGGCAGGCTACACGGGGCTCTTCTCGCTGGGGCACGCCGCGTTCCTGGGCGTGGGCGCCTACACCCAAGCGGTGCTCACCCAAGCCGGCGTGCCTTTTGTGGTGGCGCTGGCCGGTGCAGTGGCGCTGTCAGCGGCCGTGGGGGTGGTGGTGGGCCTGCCGGCCCTGCGGGTCAAGGGCATCTATTTGGGCATGGCCACCTTGGCCTTTGGCATCATCCTGGAAGAAGTCTTTGCGCGGTGGGAGTCGGTGACGGGCGGAAGTGCCGGGTTGAACGTGGGGCAGCCGCAGATTCTGGGGTGGACGGTGTCGTCGGGCGCTCCTTTC
>RFSP01000327.1 GCA_009923895.1 Betaproteobacteria bacterium
GCGTAGAACTGACCGGTGTACCAGACCACCGCCTGACCGGCCGTGCCGCCGATGAGCGCCAGAATCACGATCTTCAAATTGTTCCACTGGCCAAAGCTCTCGGACAACGGTGCCTTGGAGGTCTTGCCTTCGGCCTTCATGCGGGCAAAGGCCGGAGACTCATTGAGCTTGAGTCGGATCCACACGGACACCGCCAGCAAGATGCCCGACACCGCATAAGGAATGCGCCAGCCCCAGGCCGCGAATTCTTTCTCGCCCAGCTGCAAGCGCGTGCCCAAAATGACCATCAGCGCGAGCATCAGGCCCACCGTGGCCGTGGTTTGAATCCAAGCGGTGTAAATACCCCGCTTGCCGTGCGGCGCGTGCTCGGCCACGTAGGTGGCCGCACCGCCGTATTCACCGCCCAAGGCCAGACCTTGCAGCAGGCGCAAGGCGATCAAAATGATCGGGGCCATGATGCCCCACTCTGCATAGGTGGGCAAAAAGGCCACCAAGAAGGTGGACAAGCCCATGATGAGAATGGTGACCAAGAAGGTGTACTTGCGGCCCACCAAGTCGCCCAGGCGACCAAACACCAGGGCGCCGAAAGGACGCACCGCAAAACCGGCCGCAAAGGCCAGCAGCGTGAAGATGTCTCGCGTGGCCGGGTCCAGTGCCGAGAAGAAGTTGGCGGCGATGATGGCCGACATGACTCCAAACAGATAGAAGTCGTACCACTCGAACACCGTCCCCAGCGAGGACGCGAAGATCACCATCTTCTCGTCGCCGCGAATCGGGACTGAATCTGCAGTCGTGGATGCCATGGTCAAATGTCTCCTTGAAATCACCACACCCGTCGGTCGACGAGCACCCGCGCACTCTCAGTGCAGCCTCTGACCGAGTCCTGACAGAAGCTGAAGGATTTCTTGCAACCCTAGGGAGAACCAGGGGCCTTGATTTCGCATTGTGGAAAATCTAAGGGGCTCGCGGCCACCCTAGGGTAAGTACTGAGCTTTCGTTGATCGAGCTGCGCCCATACCCGTTGTTTGTAGGCGTCATCGGCCGTGGCCCATTGGACGATTTCATCCAACGTGCGGAAGCACCCCTCACACCAGGCGGTCTGTGGGTTCATGCGGCAGACATTGATGCAGGGGCTGGGCACGCTCACGCCACGTCGTCCTTCATGCGCAAAAGTTCCGCCCCCTCGGCCACTTGGTCGCCCACGGCGTAGAGCACACCGGCATGCGCCACGAGGTCGTATTGGCCCACCCACAAGCTGCCTTCTTCTGCCGAAACGGCCAGGCGCTCTCCCACGGCGTACACCGTCAGGACATGACGTTGCCCGTCGAGGAAGATCTCGAAGCGATGATCTCCCAGAAAGCGAGATCGCAGCACGTGGGTGGCGCCATCGAGCGCCATCTTCGTTGTGCCATCGCGCAGACGCTCCAGACGCACCGGGTGGTGTTGGCCGCCCACGTCCAGATCAAAGCGGCGTTGAGCGCCCCCTTGCAAACGCCAGCCGGCTCGGTGACTCCAGGGGTCGGCGTCTTGCTGCTGCGTTTCTTGTTCCAAGGCATGAGCCACCACACCGGCAGCCGCCCATGCCAAAGCCAAACCCGGCTGACCAAAGAGCTGGTGGCTTTCGCGCTCGATCAGCGCCGTGTCTAGGTCGGCTGTTTGAAAGGCGGTGGAGTTGACCACCCGGCGCAAGAACTGCACATTGGTCTGCAAACCCACCAAGTGGGTCTGTGACAGCGCCATGTCCAAGCGAGCCAGCGCTTGCGCACGGTCTTCACCCCAGACAATGAGCTTGGCAATCATGGAGTCGTAGAAAGGACTGATGGTGTCGCCG
>RFSP01000328.1 GCA_009923895.1 Betaproteobacteria bacterium
CAGGTAGTGGCGCAATATGGTGCAGCCAAACCGCAAATTGGTTTGCATATGAAACAGCCGGCTTGGCTCTCCGTCACCAATCAAGCGCACCCAAAACGGCATCACTTGCATATAGCCTCGCGCGCCTGAAGCGCTGATGGCGTATTTTCGAAAGCCGCTTTCCACCTGAATCAGCCCCAGCACCAAAGAGGTCTCCAAGGCCGCCCGGCGGCTCTCGTACCACACGGTTTGCAAAAACTCTTCGCGCGTCTGCGCTTCAGACTTCACGCGCTGCAATCGCGCGCCCATCTTTTGCATCCAGCGCTCGTGCTCGCGCCGCTGGTCTTCTTGATCAAAGCTGGGTTTGGGAGGGGCCTCATCGGCCACGGCCGCTGACAGGGCCGTGCGCACCGCAGCGCTCAGGGGCTCTTCCAACTGGGCGCCGGCGTGGGCCTCATCACTCCAAGACCCCAGGCCCCCCGCGATGAAGGGCATCCCCACGGCCACCAGCGCAAAGCGTCGCCCTGCCCGCACGGCCGAAGTCCTCAGACCGGTTGGCTCAGGCGCTCGCGCACGCGCGAGACCAGCAACTCCAACGACACCCGTTCGGCCTGCGCATCGCGGCGCCCCTGCAATTCCACCTGGCCCTCTTTGAGGCCACGCTCCGAAATCACCACGCGCACGGGCACGCCAATGAGTTCCCAGTCGGCAAACATGGCGCCGGGACGCTCGCCGCGATCATCCAAAATCACGTCCACACCCAAGGCCTTGAGTTGGTCGTGGAGCTTTTCAGCCTCTACACGCACCGCCTCGTTGCGGTCCATGCCGATGGGGCAAATCACCACCTCAAAGGGCGCCATGGACACGGGCCAGATGATGCCGCGCTCGTCGTGGTTTTGCTCAATGGCAGCGCCCAACAAACGCGTCACGCCAATGCCGTAGCAGCCCATCTCCATGAGCTGGGGCTTGCCGTTTTCGTCCAAATAGCTGGCATTCATGGCGGCGCTGTACTTGGTGCCCAGGTAAAACACATGGCCCACCTCAATGCCGCGCTGCAGCGCCAACACGCCTTGACCGTCGGGCGAGGGGTCTCCCTCCACGACGTTGCGCAGGTCGGCCACCAGGTCGGGTTCGGGCAGGTCACGGCCCCAATTCACCCCCGTGAGGTGATGGTCCACCTGGTTGGCCCCACAAATGAAATCGCTCATGTTCGCCACGGTGCGGTCGGCCACCACCTTCACAGGCCGACGCATCTTGACCGGGCCCAAATACCCCGGCTTGCAGCCAAAGTGCTCGTCAATCTCAGCGACCGTGGCAAACCGGAATCCCCCTTGCAGTCCGGGCACCTTGCCCGCCTTGACTTCATTGAGGCTGTGATCGCCGCGAATCAGTAGCAGCCAGATCGTGGAGGCTGTCACCTGCCCTTGCGCATCCAGCGTGTCCGTGGCCAACACCAACGACTTCAGCGTGGAACTCAAGGGCACACCCAAAAGAGCCGCCACGTCTTCGCACGTGCTCTTGGACGGCGTGGGGGTGAGGGTCAGGGTCTGCGTCGGTGCTGCGCGCTGAGGCAACAGCGACACCGCTTCGGCCATTTCAATGTTGGCCGCATAAGGCGAGGTGGGGCAGTAGGCAATCGCGTCTTCCCCGGTATCGGCAATCACTTGAAACTCTTGTGACAAATCGCCACCGATGGCGCCACTGTCGGCAGCCACCGCGCGGTAGCGCAGGCCCAAGCGGTCAAAGATGGCGCAATACGCACGCGACATGGATTCGTAACTGCGCGCCGCACTCGCCGCGTCGCGGTCAAAAGAATAGGCATCCTTCATCGTGAATTCGCGCCCACGCATC
>RFSP01000329.1 GCA_009923895.1 Betaproteobacteria bacterium
ACCCTCGCGCCAGGCGATCACCTCGCGCAACGACAGTTCTTGACCCGCCAGTGGCGAGGTCTCCACCTTCAAGGGCAGCGCACTCAGTGGGCCTTGACCCGGTGCCAGCATCACCGGTGGCGAGACCCAGACCGGGGCCTGCGCATCGCCGTCTCGGCGCAGCACCACTTGCACACGCCCTGCAGCAGCGTCGCTGGCATTGGCCGCCACCAGCGAAGACACCATGGCCCCCGAGGCATCGACTTCGACTTGGTCGAGCAGGTAAGCGCGCGCGCGCTCCAAATCCAACAGATGGCTGGACGAGTAATTGGTGAAGCCGATCTGCACCGTGTACACCAGCGGAAAGGCCACAAACACCAACATGCCCAGCACGCCAGGAAAGAGGTACCGCGCGGCCAGCGTGCGCGCCGAGGCATAAATCCAAATCGTCAGCGACCCCAACGCCAGGGTGGAAGCAGCCCACACCGGCCGCCCGGCCTGGTACAGACCCCACACCAGCCACAACAGGGCCAACACGACGGCCGCGGTCATCGCGGGCTTTTGCATGGAGCGCAGGGCCTGCATCTATCGCACCTTCATCCGGGCGGCCGCCGCGTCCAGGGCCTCTTTGGGCGATTGCCGGCCTTGGGTGATGGCCTCCAGGGCCGCATCCATGGCCGGAAAGAAACGCCCCGTTTCTGGGATGTTGGGAATGGGCTCTCCAGAACGGGCGTTGTCCATGGTGGCTCGAATGTGCGGATCCGATGCCAGCTCCTGGTAGTAGGCTTTGTTGGCGGGGGTGCCCAACGGCACATCGGCCGATATGGTTTTGAGGGCCTCGATCTTGAGAAGGTGATTCTCCAAAAACTCCCGCGCAATGTCTTTGTAGCGGCTGGGTGCGGTGACCATGCATCCCAACACACCCACAAACGGCTTGGCAGGATGGCCCTGCAAGGCAGGGATGGCCGTCACGCCAAAGTCGATGCGCTTTTTGCGCACGTTGTCCCACGCCCAAGGCCCAGAAATCATCATGGCCACTTTGCCAGCGGCAAATTGCGCCTCCATGTCGGAATAACGTGCTCCCCTGGGCATGAGGCCTTGGTTGACCAAGCGTTCAATGAGCTGAGCCCCAGCCACCGCGCCGGGATGGTTGACGCCCACGAGTTGCGGGTCGTAATCGCCTTGGGGCGTGCGCCCAAACACATAGCCCCCTGAGCCCGCCAACACCGGCCAGGAAAAAAACGACATGGGGTGTGGCCACAAAATGGCTTTCACGCCCCGAGGGGCCAAGGCCTTGTCCAGCGCAAACACCTCGTCCCAGGTGCGAGGCGGCGAGGGCACCAAGGCCTTGTTGTAAATCAGGCCCACGGCTTCGATGGACAAGGGATAGCCCCAGACCTTGCCACGCCAGGTGAAGGCCTGCCAGGCGGCGTCTTCAATGTCGACGCGCACCCGTGAGGGGGGCTGCACGGGCACGATCAAACCGGACTTGGCCCACTCCCCCACCCGGTCGTGCGGCCAACAGATGATGTCGGGCCCCTTGCCGGCTCCGGCAGCCGCTTGAAATTTGTCAGGCGCGCCTTCGGGGTGTTGCACCACCACCTTGACGCCCGAGGCCTTCTCAAAGGCGTCCCCCACTTTTTGCAGGCCGTTGTAGCCCTTGTCGCCATTGATCCAGACGAGCAAAGAAGGCGAAGCCGCAGCATCAGCCGCTTGGGCTTGCGGCGCAGGGGCCCAGGCCATCGCCCACACGCTTGCGGCGATGCCGGCCGCAGCCGCTCGGCGTCCCAATGGTGTCACCGTCTCACGCGGCCAAAGTGCGTTCAGCGGCCACATGGCGGC
>RFSP01000330.1 GCA_009923895.1 Betaproteobacteria bacterium
ACGTCGCTGCGCTCCTCGCAATGACGCCCGTTTGGCATCGCGACGCCCGCCCCCGTCATTGCGCCCGACCCCGTCATTGCGAGGCCCGCAGGGCCGAAGCAATCTCCCTACAGCCCCTGCCAACTCTGCGCCTGCGCGCCCTCCAACCCCACCAGGCTCAACACCCGCTCCACCGTGTCTTCCACCATGGCGTCGATGCTCGACGGCCGGTGATAGAAGGCGGGCAAGGGGGGGAAGATGATGCCGCCCATTTCGCTCACCGCTGTCATGTTGCGCAGATGGGCCAAGTTGAGCGGGGTCTCGCGCACCATGAGCACCAAGCGTCGGCGCTCTTTGAGGGTGACGTCAGCGGCCCGTGTGAGCAGGTTGTCGGAGTAGCCGTGGGCGACGGCGGCCAAGGTCTTCATGGAGCAAGGGGCCACCACCATGGCCGCGACTTTGAAACTGCCACTGGCCACCGCCGCGCCGACATCGCCGGGGGCGTAGGCCACATCGGCCCGTGCCTCCAAAGCCTTGCGATCGAGGCCCAATTCATGGTGCACGCTCAGCACACCGGCCGGTGTGGCCACCAGGTGTGTCTGCGCACCCAGTGCGCGCGCGCGGTCGAGCAGTTTCAGCCCGTAGATGGCCCCCGTGGCGCCGGTGATGCCGACGATGAGTCGAGGGGCCGACACGTCAAGCCTGCTTGGCCGCCAGCACTTGCTGGAGTTCACCGCTCTCGTACATCTCCATCATGATGTCCGAGCCGCCCACGAATTCGCCGTGGACATACAACTGCGGAATGGTGGGCCACTGCGCGTAATCTTTGATGCCTTGGCGGATGCCTTCATCTTCGAGCACGTTGACAGTTTTGAGGTCGGTGACGCCGCAGGCCTTGAGGATCTGCACGGCACGGCCCGAAAAGCCGCACATGGGGAATTGCGCCGTGCCCTTCATGAAGAGCACAACCCGGTTGCCTTTGACGAGTTGATCGATTTCTTGCTGGACGTCGCTCATGGGTGTGGTCTTTTTAAAAGATCGTGGAATCAAGGAGGATACGGCAAACCCGAAGACCCTGCATCCCCTGGCCACCGCCCTGCAGTGCAACGGGGTTGGCCGGACAGGTCTTTTCGCGTGGTGACCGCCTCAAATCCGGCTTGCGTGAGCAGGCTCTGCACCGCAGGCGCTTGATTCCACCCATGTTCCAGCAGCAACCACGCTCCCGGTTGAAGATGAGGGCCCGCCGATTCAATGATGTGTCGCAAGTCAGCCAACCCGTCGGGCCCCGGAGTGAGCGCGCCTCGTGGCTCGGCATGCAAGGCGGCCATGTGGGGGTCATCGGCATCGATGTAGGGGGGGTTGCTGACCATGAGATCGAACCGAAGCGGGGTCGGCTCACTCCCCAAATCATGTGCCAAATCAACCCCCAGATCGCTGAGCCAGTGACTGCGGCGCAAGCTCAACGCCAAGCCCAGGCGCTGTGCATTGTCTTGGGCCACGGCCAACGCGGCCGCACTGCAGTCCGTGGCGTGCACGCGCCATGCAGGCCGTGCAGCCTTCAGGGCCAAGGCGATGGCTCCGCTGCCCGTGCCCAAGTCGATCACGTTCAACGGATCGGGCCCCAGGAGCTCTAAGGCCCAGTCCACCAGGGTCTCGGTGTCAGGACGCGGGATGAGGACATCGGGCGTCACGCGCAAGGTGAGACCGTGAAATTCTTTTTCGCCCAACAAATAGGCCATGGGGATGCCTTGTGCGCGTTGTGCGATCAAGGATCGCAGATCGCAGGTTTGCGCGGGCGACAGCGTGGCGTCGTCGTGGGCCAG
>RFSP01000034.1 GCA_009923895.1 Betaproteobacteria bacterium
CTCGGCACGGGCGACGAGCGATTCCACCTGGGTCCAGGGTGTGTTGGGGTGGGAAGACGAATTTGACATCCCGCCAGTGTAGTCACCGTCTGGCCCGCGGCGAAACGGGCCACTCCCGCACCGTCTCTTCGGCCACCACAAAGACGCGATCTCCCTCTTGGGGCTGCACCGCGTGGGCCCCCGTGAAATCACCGAAGGCAGGCAACACTCCCGCCTGAGCCCCCAAGTGAAAGCAAGGCAGACGCAGCCGGTCGGGGCCTCGGCCCACATGCACGGCGGGGTGCACATGTCCGGCCAATGCATAGCGGCCCTGGACCGATTGGGGGTGATGACACAGGGCCCAAGGGCCCAGGGGCCAGGGCTCGTCCACCAGATCAATGCCCACATGGGCCGGAAGATCGCCCGCACGCCGGTCGTGATTGCCTCGCACCAGCGCCATGGACACCTGGGAGTGACGGCTTCGCCAATGCTGCAGCGCTTCCAGCAAGGCCGCTGAGTGGGATTGCGGCGCATGCAGCAGGTCGCCCAAAAAGACCAGCTGTTGCGCTCCGGTGTGGGCCAAGAGGGTCTCTAAGGTGTGCAGATTGTGTTGTGTGGTGCCCCCTGGGACGGGCACCCCCAGACGCCGAAAGGCCTGCGCCTTGCCCAAATGCACGTCGGCCACGAGCAAGGCCTGCTCAGACGGCAAATAGACGGCTTTTTGAGGCCACAGCTCAAGCCCATGTCCGCCGACGTCGACGGCCAGCGGGTTCACCGGCAACGCCACCTTGGTCAGGAAGTCAGGCGAATCAGCGCAATGTCGAGGTGCTCGGTGGGAGAGCGCTTAAAGCCTGAACGGGCGTAGCGCTGCAGCCGTCCGGTCACAAGCGACACCAAGGCTGAAGCCAGGGCGTTGGCATCGACCGTGGGTGTGGGTGAGCCCGCCGCCTCGACGGCCGCGCGCAAGCACTGACGCAGCTGAGACTCCACGCGGTCAAAAAACTGGTTCATCCGTGAGTTCAAGCGCTCATGCTCAAACACCAAGGCGTCACCCACCATGACCCGGGTCATGCCCGGATTCTTTTCGCCAAATTGCAGCACCAAGGTGACGATCTTGCGGGCTTGTTGCGCCCCCGACACCTCCCGCTCCACAATTTGGTTGACCAGCGTGAAGATGCTCGACTCGATAAAGTCGATCAGTCCTTCGAACATTTGCGCCTTGCTGGCAAAGTGCCGATACAAAGCCGCTTCGCTCACTTGCAGCCGGGCGGCCAGCGCGGCCGTGGTGACCCGGTCGGCGCCGGGTTGCTCCAACATGGAGGCCAAGGTTTGCAGAATTTGCACCCGACGCTCGCCCGGCTTGGGCCGCTTGCGCGCGGGTGTCGCATTCTCTTTGCCGTCTTCGGGGACGGAAAAATCGTCAGGCGTTTCAGACATCGCGGCAGCGGTTGAAGAAGATTCGGAACGTTTGGGGGATTCTTGCACAGCGTTTCCGGCCCCTGCGGGGATGGTAAACACTAACATCGGGGAATCCCCAGGGAGGGTAGGGTTGGGAAGTTGCCGAAACCCGGTCACCGGCACAGTTCTTGGAGGCTGAGGACACAACGGTCCACATAGACAGGCCGCCAGCGCAAGTGCCGACGCGGGTCGGGCACTTCAAAAGCCCGACGGCGCCAGCGCTGAACCCACACCGTGCGCATCCCAACCCGGCGGGCGGCTTTTTGGTGCTCCAGTGTGTCTTCGACCAAGACACACTGGGAGGGATGGACTTTGAGCCGTGCCGCCATGCGTCTGAGCATGCGGGCGTCGGGCTTGGGCCTGAGGTGACCAAACATGTGCATGTCTTCCACGCACAAAATCCCATCAAACCAGCGTTGCAGCCCCAAGGCGTGTATCACGCGCCGGACGTAGTTTCTTGGCGCATTGGACAAGATGTAGTGTCGCCCGGGCAAGCGCTTGAGCGCAGCAAAGTCGTGGGCATGTCCGTGCACCCGCGTCTCCAGGTCGGCAATGTCGTGCGTGTCATGCAAAAAATGGGCGGCTTGTACCTGGTGGTGGCGCACCAAGCCCAACAGGGTGGCGCCATAGCGCACCCAGTAATGACGCCGCAGGGCATCGGCCGCCTGGCGGCTCAGGCCCAACTCGCGCTCGATGTAAGCCGACATGCGCTCGTTGATGTCTCGCAATGAGGCATACGAGGCGTTGTGCAAGGTGTTGTCCAGGTCAAAAAGCCAGACCTGAGCGGGGCGTCGGTGCATGCAATCGCCCTCAGTCGCGGTGGATGCCCAAAAGCGGTGGGTGGAGGGCCAAAGTTTTCAGTGGGACCGAATCATGGTGCCATAGGCCTGATCGGTGAGGATCTCCAGCAACATGGCATGAGGCACACGACCGTCAATGATGTGCACGGCGTTCACGCCGCTCTTGGCCGCATCCAAAGCGCCACTGATTTTGGGCAACATGCCTCCGCTGATGGTGCCGTCGGCAAAGAGTTCGTCAATTTCCCGCGCGCTCAAGTTGGTCAGCAATTGCCCCGACTTGTCCAACACACCCGGCGTGTTGGTCAACAGCATGAGCTTTTCGGCGCGCAGCACGGTCGCCAATTTGCTGGCCACCAGGTCCGCGTTGATGTTGTAGCTTTCATTGTTTTCACCAAAACCGATGGGACTGATGACTGGGATGAACTGGTCATCTTGCAAAGCTCGCACCACCGACGGATCGATGGACGTGATTTCTCCCACCTGCCCAATGTCGTGCTCAACGGCGGGATCGGATTTGTCCACCATGCGCATCTTTTGTGCCCGAATCAAGCCGCCGTCGCGCCCGGTCAATCCCACGGCCTTGCCCCCTGCGGCATTGATCAAGCCGACGATGTCTTGCTGCACTTCGCCGGCGAGTACCCATTCCACCACTTCCATGGTCTCTTCATCGGTCACCCGCATGCCTTGAATAAAGGTGCCCTTCTTGCCGATCTTGTTCAGCGCTTCGTCGATCTGCGGCCCCCCGCCGTGGACCACGATGGGGTTCATGCCCACCAACTTGAGCAGCACGATGTCTTCGGCGAAATCTTGCTGCAATGCCGGGTCGGTCATGGCGTTGCCACCGTACTTGATGACCAGGGTCTTGCCATGAAAACGCCGGATGTAGGGCAATGCCTGCGCCAAGATTTCGGCCTGGTCCCGAGGCGTGATGTGGTCAAGGCTGTGTTCAGAAGCGGTGGACATGGTTCGGCTGCGAGAGTGAGGGGCTAAGCCCGCATTGTAGAAAGGAGCCCATCACCCCAGATACCGACGCTCCAAGTGGGCCTTGAAGTGCGCAGGGTTGAGTGTCTCCCCGCTGGCACGCAGGGACAACTCGTCGGTGGTCCAACGGCTGCCCTGGCTCCAAATATTGTCGCGCAACCATTCGAAGATGGGTTGCAGCTGCCCCTGGGCAATGCGGGAGTCCAAATCCGGCATGGAGCGGCGCATGGCCGCAAACCACTGCGCTGCGAACATGGCCCCCAGGGAGTAGCAAGGGAAGTAGCCAAACAGGCCTTCGGGCCAATGGACGTCTTGCAAAACACCGTCTTTGAAATTGCCCGTGGTGTCCAGGCCCAAGAGCTCTTTCATCTTGGCGTTCCACAAAGCCGGTACGTCCTCGGGTTCGATCTCGCCTTCCACCAAGGGCCGCTCGATCTCATAGCGCAAGATGATGTGGGCCGGGTAGGTCACCTCGTCGGCGTCGACACGGATCAACCCAGGCTTCACCCGTGTGATCAAGCGATGCAGGTTGGTTGGCTCAAACGCCGGTTGATCGCCCAAGGCTTCACGCACCAGCGGGGCCAGCAGTTTCGCAAAGCCCGGATGGCTGCCCAGTTGCATTTCAAAGCTCAGAGACTGACTTTCATGCAAGGCCATCGAGCGGGCTTCGGCCACGGGTTGTCCGAGCCAGGTGCGAGGCAGGTTCTGCTCATAACGCCCATGGCCGGTTTCGTGGATGGTGCCCATCAGGCTGACCAAAAATTCATCTTCACGAAAGCGTGTGGTCATGCGCACGTCTTCGGGCACTCCGCCACAAAACGGATGGGCGCTGACATCGAGCCGGCCGGCCTCAAAATCAAATCCCAGCAGCCGCATGGCTTTTTCGCACAGAGCGCGCTGGGCGTTCACCGCAAAGGGCCCTGTGGGCTCCAAGACAGATTCTTGCGCTTGGCGCGCTCTCGCGCGCTCAATCAAATCGGGCAGCCATTGCCGCACCTCCCCGAACACGCGGCTGACGGTGTCGCACGTCATGCCCGGCTCGTATCGATCCATCAACGCATCGTAGGGACGCACTCCCGTCTGATCGGCCAACAACCGGGCCTCTTCGCGCCCCACGGCGAGCACTTCTTTGAAGTTTTCAAGAAAGCCCTTCCAGTCGTTGGCGGGCCGCTGCCGACGCCACGCGTGCTCGCACTTGGAGGTGGCCAATTGCCGACGCTGCACCAAAGCAGCCGGCAACGCGTTGGCCATGCGCCACTCGCGTTCAATCTCTCTGAGATTGGCCCGCTGGAAGTCATCCAGATTCTCTTGTTGGGCCTCGTCAATGTGCTTCTTGAGGGCGGGATCGGTTCGCATGCCATGCATGAGTCCTGCCAGCTCGGACAGCGCCGCCGCACGGGCTTCGTTGCCCTTGGGCGGCATGTTGGCCGCCTGATCCCAGCCGGCAATGGACGAAAGGTGGCGCAAATGGTGCAGCCGCTGATGCAGCCCGACCAAGGCGTTGTAGTGGGTCGTGGTGGAAGTCATGGCACAAAGAAGAAAGAAAGAGAAGGAAGAAAGCTCGATCCCATCATTGTGACGGAAGGCCCCTCAGCGTGGTTCTTTCAGGGGTGAATCAAGGGTTGAATTGCCCGGGAAACACCCACAACAGCGACGCTGTCATCAAGACATAGCGCAACAGTTTGCCAACGGCCATATAAGCCAGGCAGGGCCAAAACGGCAACCGCAGCCAACCCGCCACCGCGCACAAAGGGTCGCCCACCACCGGCAGCCAACTCAGCAAGCAGGCCTTGGCACCAAAGCGCTCGAGCCATTTCAAAGCCCGCACTTCCTGAGGCGGACGGTGGGCCAGTGACTCATAGGCTCGCTCAGCGCCATAGCCCATCCACCAGGTGACGGCACCACCCAAGGTGTTGCCGGCCGTGGCCACCAAAATGGCGGGCCAAAACAGTTCGGGATTGAGCTTCACCAGGCCAAAGACGGCCGGCTCGCTGCCCAAAGGCAAGAGCGTGGCCGACACAAACGCCACCAAGAACACCGTTGTCAGGCCAAACTTTGGCAGCGCCAGAGCCGCCAACAGCGCCGTCATATGGGATTGCATCCAGGCTTCCATGTCCTTGTCATGATATGCAATGCGCGACCCTCGACGATTGAGCACAAGCGGGCGTTCGCGGACTATACTTTGCCCTCTTTTTAAGCAGCTCGCCCTCCACACCCCCATGCACATCGGCCCCATCGAGCTGCCCAATGCCCTGTTTGTGGCTCCCATGGCCGGCGTCACGGATCGACCCTTCCGCAGCCTGTGCAGACGCTTGGGTGCGGGTTATGCGGTCAGCGAGATGGTGACCTCGCAACGAGCGCTTTGGAAAAGCCTGAAGACTTCCCGGCGCGCCAACCATGAGGGTGAAAGGGCGCCCATTGCTGTGCAAATTGCCGGTGTGGACCCCGTTGAAATGGCCGATGCAGCGCGTTACAACATCGATCGGGGGGCCCAGATCATTGACATCAACATGGGCTGCCCTGCCAAAAAAGTGTGCCAAACCTGGGCGGGATCGGCCCTGATGAGCAATGAGCCCTTGGCCTTGCAGATCATCGAAGCGGTGGTTGCGGCGTGCGCTCCGCTGAGCGTCCCGGTGACGCTGAAAATGCGTACCGGGCGGTGTGACAGCGAGCGCAATGCCGTGGCTCTGGCACGGGCTGCCGAGGCGGCAGGCATTGCCATGGTGACTGTGCATGGGCGCACGCGCGAGCAAGGCTACACGGGGTGTGCGGAATACGACACGGTGGCCGCCGTCAAAGCGGCGCTGCGCATTCCCGTGGTGGCCAATGGCGATATCGATTCGCCACTCAAGGCCAAAGAGGTGCTGCGTCTGACAGGCGCAGACGCCCTGATGATTGGACGGGCAGCACAAGGCCGACCCTGGATCTTCATGGAGGTTGCGCATTTTCTTTCGCACGGCACCTTGATGCCGGCCCCCGCCACCCGCGACGTGCAGCAGTGGTTGCTGGCCCACCTGGAAGATCACTACGGCCTCTATGGGGAGCAAGCCGGTGTGCGCACGGCGCGCAAACACATCGGTTGGGCAGTGCACGATGTGCCTGGAGGCGACGCCTTCCGGCAGCGCATGAACGCTTTGGAGACTTGCGTCGATCAACAAGCGGCACTGCGCGACTTTTTGGAGGAGCTGGCGCAGGTCCATCCTGCGTGGCCTTCACCCGCGCAGGCCTCTGCGCTGACGCCCCGTCCTGGACAAAAAACACACGCCAGCCTCCGTGCGAGGCCCGCGGCCAACGAACCCTCTCTCTTGAGACTGGCATGAGCAAAAAACAAATCGCCGAATGTGTGCGCACATCGCTAGAGGAATATCTCAAAGACCTGCGGGGTGCCGAGCCGCATGGCCTTCACGATCTGTTCATCTCGGCGGCTGAAAAGCCCCTGCTGGAAGTGGTGATGCAAGCCACCCAAGGCAACCAAAGCAAAGCCGCCGACTGGCTCGGCATCAACCGCAACACCCTTCGGCGCAAGCTGATGGATCACAAGCTTCTCAAATGACCACCGCCCTGCTTTCCGTCTCGGACAAAACCGGCATCGTCGACTTTGCCAAAGCGCTGCATGCGCTGGGCGTGAGACTCGTTTCCACGGGTGGCACTGCCAAGCTCCTGTCTGACGCAGGTCTGCCCGTGACCGAAGTGGCCGAAGTCACCGGCTTTCCCGAAATGCTCGATGGTCGGGTCAAAACGCTGCACCCGATGGTGCACGGCGGTTTGCTGGCCCGACGTGACCTGCCCGAGCACATGGCCGCACTCAATGCGCATGGCATTGGCACCATCGACTTGTTGGTGGTCAACCTCTATCCCTTTGAGCAAACGGTGGCTCGGGCGGACTGCACCTTGGAAGACGCCATCGAAAACATTGACATCGGTGGCCCTGCCATGGTCCGCAGTGCCGCCAAGAACTGGAAGGACGTGGCCGTCTTGACCGATGCCAGTCAGTACACGACAGTCTTGGAAGAGCTTCGCCACCACGGTCAAGTCAGTGCCGTCACCAAGTTTCAACTGTCCGTGGCCGCCTTCAACCGCATCAGCAATTACGACGCGGCCATCAGTGACTATTTGTCCAGTCTCCAAGCCGACGGCAGCCGCAACCCCTTCCCCGGCCAAAGCAACGGGCGGTTCATCAAGGTTCAAGACTTGCGATATGGAGAAAATCCTCACCAGCAAGCGGCCTTCTACCGGGATCTGTATCCCGCCCCAGGCTCTCTGGCGGTGGCCAAGCAACTGCAGGGCAAGGAGCTGAGTTACAACAACATTGCCGACGCCGACGCGGCCTGGGAATGTGTCAAGAGCTTCGAGGCGCCGGCTTGCGTCATCGTCAAACACGCCAACCCCTGTGGCGTGGCAGTGGCGGCCACCCCTGCCCAAGCCTACGACAAGGCCTTCAAGACCGACCCCACGTCAGCCTTTGGCGGCATCATCGCCTTCAATCGCCCTGTGGATGAAGCGGCCGCCCTCGCGGTGTCCAAGCAATTTGTCGAGGTGCTGATGGCGCCGGCTTTCACGCCGCAAGCCATGACTGTGTTGGCTGGCAAAGCCAATGTACGCGTGCTTGAAATTGCCTTGCCTCCAGGAGGCAGCACCGATTGGCAGCGCGGCAGAAACATGATGGATGCCAAACGGGTCGGGTCTGGCTTGTTGCTCCAAACCGCAGACAACCACGAATTGCAACGCGCAGACCTGACCTTCCCCACGCGCCTGAAGCCCACCGAAGCGCAATTGCAAGATTTGATGTTCGCCTGGACCGTGGCCAAGTACGTGAAGAGCAATGCCATCGTCTTTTGCGCCGACGGCATGACGCTGGGCGTTGGCGCTGGGCAAATGAGCCGCATCGACTCGGCGCGCATCGCCTCCATCAAGGCTGAGCATGCGGGGCTGAATTTGAAGGGGTCGGTGGTGGCCAGTGATGCCTTCTTCCCATTCCGCGATGGCTTGGACGTGGTGGTGGATGTGGGTGCCTCTTGCGTGATCCAGCCGGGCGGCTCGATGCGAGATGACGAGGTCATCGCTGCAGCCGATGAGCGAGGGGTGTGCATGGTGTTCACTGGCGTGCGGCATTTCCGGCACTGACCATGCCACGCATCCTTGGCATTGACCCGGGGCTGCAACGCACAGGGTTCGGCGTGATCGATGCCGATGGGCCTCGACTCACCTACGTGGCCAGCGGGACCATCAGCACGCTCGAAGTCGCGCGGGGCGATTTGCCTGCGCGACTGAAATTGATTTTTGAAGGTGTGCGCGAGGTGGCCCAACGCTACCAGCCTGCACAGGCCTCCGTCGAAATTGTCTTTGTCAACGTCAACCCACAGAGCACCCTGCTTTTGGGACAAGCCCGAGGTGCCGCCCTCGCGGCGCTGGTCAGTGAAGCGCTGCCGGTGGCCGAGTACACCGCCTTGCAAATGAAAAAAGCCGTGGTCGGTCATGGGTTGGCCAACAAGACGCAGATTCAGGAAATGGTCAAGCGTCTGCTCAAACTGCCCGCTTTGCCTGGCAAGGACGCCGCTGACGCCTTGGGCTTGGCCATCTCGCACGCCCATGCAGGCTCCTCATTTGCCACCATGTCGCGCAGTGCGCCATTGCAGCGTCGCCAACATGCCCAGTACCGGGGCGGCCGCACTTACTGATCGTTTTCAATCCAGGAGCCTTTGATGAGCCATCCCGTTCGCACCCAATGGATCGACATTGCGCCCGGTTTCGCGGGCTATTTGGCGCTTCCGCCCTCAGGTCAAGGACCTGGCTTGGTCTTGTTCCAGGAGATTTTTGGCGTCAACGAGCACATTCGCGGCGTGGCCGAGCAGTACGCGTTGGCTGGTTTTGTGGTCTTGGCCCCTGATGTGTTTTGGCGCGAGGCCCCCAAAGTTCAGTTGGGGTATGAGGGGGACGATTGGAACCGCGCCATTGCCCTGATGAAGGCTTACAAGACCGAGGACGCGCTGAGTGACATCGCCAAAACGGTCTCGGTGCTGCGCGGCCGCCAAGAGGTGGGCGCGAACAAGGTGGGTACCATCGGTTACTGCATGGGCGGTCGACTGGCTTACCAAGCGGCAGCCACCACCGACATCCGTGCCGCCGTGCCTTATTACGGGGGCGGGATTCATCTGCAACTGGAACGGGTGGCCAAAATTCACTGCCCCATGCAGTTTCATTACGCCAGTGATGACGCCAACATCCCGATGGACGCCGTGGAGCAGGTGCGGCAAGCTTTTGCGGGCAAATCGGCCGAAGTGCACGTGTACCCGAATTCACACCACGGATTCAATTGCTGGGCACGAGGCACCTACGACGCCCGAAGCGCTGCGCTGGCGCATGGACGGTCACTGCAGTTCCTGACGCAGCACTTGTTTGAGTAGGGCATCACCCCACCCGCACTCGGGGGCCTGCATCCGCCTGGGCCACCGGTGCGCAGCGCCCCACCACAGCGGCGTGCTCAAACCCATGCCGCACGAAGACCTCCAAGACCCGGTCCACGGCCGCAGGTTCACACGCCACCAGCAATCCCCCACTCGTTTGCGGGTCGGTGAGCAAAGCCTGATCCACAGAGCCCAGCGACGCAGACAGCGTCACTTGAGCGCCAACCCCAGCCCAGTTGCGTGCTGAAGCTCCCGTGACAAAACCCCGAGCCGCCCAATCACGGACACCGTCGAGCACGGGCACCGACGGCCAATCGATGTGCACGTCACACCCTGCGCCACGCGCCATCTCCAGCGCATGTCCCGCCAAACCAAAGCCGGTCACGTCGGTCATGGCATGCACTCCAGCCAGCGCTGCAAGCTCGGGACCGGGCGTGTTGAGTTGGGTGGTGGTGGCCAACATGTGTGCATAACCCGTTTCGCTGAGCGCGCCCTTTTTCAACGCAGCACTCATCACGCCCACCCCCAGCGGCTTGCCCAACACCAGCACGTCACCCACTTGTGCATCTGCATTGCGTTTGACTTGCTGGGGGTGGACCAGACCCAAAGCGACCAGGCCGTAAATGGGCTCTACCGAGTCGATGGTGTGCCCTCCCGCCACCGGGATACCCGCGTCCCGGCACACCCGCGAGCCTCCTTCCAAAATGCGTCCGATGGTGGCCGTGGACAAGACCTGTATGGGCATGCCCACCAAGGCCAGCGCCAGGATCGGACGGCCGCCCATGGCGTAGACATCGCTGATGGCATTGGTTGCGGCGATGCGTCCAAAATCGAAGGGGTCATCCACAATGGGCATGAAAAAGTCTGTGGTGGCGATCAGGGCTTGATCGTCATTGAGGCGATAGACCGCTGCATCGTCCGAGGTCTCAATGCCCACCATCAAGGCCTCGGGGACGGGCATTGCAGGCGTGCGTCTCAAAATTTCGCTCAGCACGCCTGGGGCGATCTTGCAGCCACAGCCTCCCCCGTGGGACAAAGACGTCAGCCGTGGTTCGCCTTGGGTGTTCTCGGTGTTTGAATTCTGGGTCATGTCATTCCCTAAGTGGGCCATGCGTCAGGACTGATTAGACTGCACAAATGAATTCTCCTTTGCCGCCCATCGAAGTCCAACCCCGCGATCTGTCTGCTTATCGGAAGGGCAATGTGGGTGTGGATTATGTCCACCGCTTTCATTCCGGCCGTCCCGGACCGCACGTGTTGATCAATGCCTTGACGCATGGCAATGAATTTTGCGGCATGGTCGCGGCCTGTCATTTGCTCGATACCGAAGTGCGCCCCGTGTGCGGCACTCTCACGATCAGCTTTGCCAATGTGGCGGCTTACAACACCTTTGATCCACAACGTCCGTTTGAGAGCCGGCAGATCACACACAATTTCAACCGCATCTGGTCGTCGGCCTGGCTGGACGGCGATCAAGACAGCGTGGAACTTCGGCGTGCCCGGGACATGAGGCCGGTGGTGGCCGCGGCCGATCACATTCTCGATCTGCATTCCACCAGCCAAGATGTGGAGCCTTTTTGGGTCTACCCCCACCATGATCGCAATGCCCGCGTGGCAAGCGCCTTGCCCGCGCCGGCAGTGCACCTGGTCATGCCGCAAGGCTTGGGATCCGGCACACCGGTCATCGAACACGGCCGACACGGACAGGCGCAAAGCGACGCCGGCGCGGCCCTGGTGGCTGAATGTGGTCAGCATTTCAAGCAGCGGTCGGCCGACCTGGCCGTGGAAGTGACCTTGGATTTCCTGGGACATTTCGGACTGATCGAACGTGAGCCGCGGCCGGCCACCACCCCGCGCCGCTTTGAGCTTTTAAAGACCCACGTGGTGGCCCACCCGAACTTCCAATTCACCCGGCCGGTCATCGGCTTTGAAATCTTTGCCAAAGGCGAACTGATCGCGATGGACGGAGACGAGCCCCTCATTGCGCCCTGTGACCACTGCACCCTTTTCAT
>RFSP01000331.1 GCA_009923895.1 Betaproteobacteria bacterium
CCTTGCCATAGCCAGCCACCATTTGCCCAATCTTGCCGTAGCCCCACACCCCCAAGGTCTTGCCGCGAAGGACTTGGCCCAAGGCGAAATTCACGGGCATGGAAGCCGCCTTGAGACCGCTTTGTTGCCAGGCGCCGTGCTTGAGGTTGCCGATGTACTGCGGCAGACGCCGCATGGCGGCCATGATGAGGGCCCAGGTGAGTTCGGCGGGAGCCACGGGCGACCCGGTGCCTTCAGCCACGGCAATGCCCAAGCGCGTGCAGGCCTCCAGGTCAATGTGCCCCGAGACTTTGCCGGTTTGCGAAATGAGCTTGAGCTTGGGCAGCTTCTCGAGCAGCTGACGGGGGAAGTGGGTGCGCTCACGAATCAAGACCAAGACCTCGGCGTCTCGCAGTCGCACCGACAACTGTCCGATGCCCTTGACGGTATTGGTGAAGACTTTGGCGTTGAGGTCTTCCAGCAATGAGGCGCAAGCGAGCTTTCGGACAGCGTCTTGATAATCGTCGAGAATGATCACGTTCATGGCAGGCGTCATTGTGCCTTGGGTTGAACGTCTGCAGGATCCCACACTGAAATGAAACGAGGAGTTCCATGACCATTTCGATGTATTCCGCCAGTGTTCCGGTGTTCACGCGTTTGCTGGGCAACGCCTTGGTCTGGCTGGACAAGGCCGAGGCGCACGCCAAGGCGCGCAATTTCGATCCCAACAATTACCTGGGCCTGCGCTTGGCACCCGACATGTTGCCCCTGACCCGGCAGGTGCAGATTGCCAGCGACGCCGCCAAGGGGGCGATGGCCCGACTCGCAGGCCAAGAGGTGCCCAAATGGGAGGACCAAGAGGCCTCCCTGGAAGACTTGCGGGCCCGCATCCGCAAGACCATGGATTACGTGGCGTCTTTCACGCCCGCACAGATCGATGGATCGGAGAAGAAAGCGATTTCGGTGCCCCGGCGCGTGGGCGACCCTTTGCAATTTGAAGGGGAAGCCTTCTTAAAGCACTACGCCATGGCCAACTTTTATTTCCACCTGACCACCCTCTATGCCTTGCTGCGCCAAGCAGGGGTGGACATTGGGAAAGGGGACTTTTTGGGGCGGTGAATGGGGGAGCTCAGTGGGAGAGCTCGGTGCACTACATGAGCATGGTGTTGCGCACCAACCCCACCGCGAGGCCCTCGAGTTCAAATTGATCGTCGTCCAAAGCAACGATGATGGGTTCGAACTCGGGGTTCTCAGGCAGCAACTCCACGTATTGCTTGGTGCGGCGAAACCGCTTGACCGTGACCTCGTCCCCGAGCCGGGCCACCACGATTTGCCCGTTCTTGGCTTCTTTGGACTTTTGAACGGCCAGCAAGTCGCCGTCGAGAATGCCCGCGTCTCGCATGCTCATGCCCCGGACTTTGAGCAAGTAGTCGGGGCGCCGAGGGAACATGGAGGCCTCGACCACATAGGTCTGGTCGATGTGCTCTTGGGCCAAGATGGGCGCGCCTGCGGCCACCCGGCCCACCAGCGGCAAGGAGAGCTGGGCCAAGCTGGGCAGGGGCAGGCTGAATTGCTTGCCAAACTGATGCAGCCGCGCCAGGTTCAAGGCGCGCAATGTGTCAGACTTGAGCCGGATGCCTCGCGAGGTGCCACTCACCAACTCGATCACACCCTTGCGGGCCAGTGCCTGCAAATGCTCTTCTGCCGCATTGGCCGACCGAAACCCGAGCTCCGCCGCAATTTCGGCGCGGGTGGGTGGCGAGCCGGTGCGCTCGATGGTGCTTTGCACCAGGTCGAGCACCTGCTGTTGACGGTCGGTG
>RFSP01000332.1 GCA_009923895.1 Betaproteobacteria bacterium
GACGAACGCAGTCCCTTGACGCCCTTGCCGCGCAGCCGAAAGGTCTTGCCGTGTTGCGTGCCCTCGGGCAAATTGATTTCGGCTTTCGAGCCGAGCGTGGGGACCTCGATGGCACCGCCCAAGGCAGCCGTGGTCATGCCCACTGGCACTGAACAATGCAGGTCGTCACCGTCGCGCTCAAAGATGTCGTGCTTCTTGATGCGAATCTCGATGTAGAGGTCCCCGGGGGGGCCGCCATTGGTGCCGGGCTCTCCGTTGCCAGCCGATCGAATGCGCATGCCTTCGTTGATGCCCGCAGGGATCTTGACCTCCAAGGTCTTTTGCCGCTTGATCTTGCCGGCCCCGTTGCAGCTGGGGCAGGGGTCGGGAATGACTTTGCCATTGCCTTGGCAGTGCGGACAGGTTTGTTGAATGCTGAAGAAGCCCTGGCGCATGTGAACCGCCCCTGCGCCATTGCAGGTGGAGCAGGTTTTGGCGGAGGTGCCCGGCTTGGCCCCGGTGCCGTGGCAGGTGTCGCAGGTGTCCCAGCTGGGGATGCGAATCTGAGAGTCTTTGCCGGCCGCCGCTTCTTCCAGCGTGATCTCCATGGCGTAACTGAGATCACTTCCGCGGTACACCTGTTGACCACCGCCACGGCGGCCGCCACCGCCGAAGATGTCGCCAAAGATGTCACCGAAGGCTTCGGCAAAACCACCAAAGCCTTCGGCACCGGGGCCTCCCCGTCCCATGCTTGGATCCACGCCCGCGTGGCCATATTGGTCGTAGGCCGCACGCTTTTGGGCGTCAGAAAGCATTTCATAGGCCTCTTTGGCCTCTTTGAACTTTTCTTCCGCCTGTTTGGCCCCATCGCCTTGATTGCGATCCGGGTGAAACTTCATCGCCAACTTGCGATAAGCCTTTTTGATGTCGTCGTCGCTGGCGTTCTTGGGAACGCCAAGGACTTCGTAGTAATCGCGCTTAGCCATGAAGTGTCTTTATAGAAGGGCCGGACAAGGGCTTATTTTTTGACTTCCTTGAACTCGGCATCGACCACATTGTCGTCGGCTGGCTTGGAGGCTCCTTGGGCGCCGGATGGGCCTTGTGAACCTGGGTCGCCTTGGCCGGCGGCTTGGGCCTGTTCGGCATACATTTTCTCACCGAGCTTTTGGCTGGCGGTCATGAGGGCCTCGGTCTTGGATTCGATGGCAGCCTTGTCGTCTCCTTTGAGAGCTTCCTCGAGCTCTTTGAGTGCAGATTCGACCTTCTCTTTTTCTCCGGCCTCGAGCTTGTCACCATGCTCGGCCACACTCTTCTTGACCGAATGCAACATGGCCTCGCCCTGGTTTTTCGCCTGAACAATTTCGAGCTTCTTCTTGTCCTCGGCCGCGTTGAGCTCGGCATCTTTGACCATCTTTTGAATTTCTTCTTCGGACAGTCCTGAGTTGGCCTTGATGGTGATTTTGTTTTCCTTGCCGGTGCCTTTGTCCTTGGCAGAGACGTGCAAGATGCCGTTGGCGTCGATGTCAAAGGTGACCTCAATTTGTGGCAAGCCACGCGCGGCGGGGGGAATGCCCTCGAGATTGAACTCGCCCAGCAGCTTGTTGCCGTTGGCCATTTCACGCTCACCTTGGAAGACCTTGATGGTCACTGCCGGCTGGTTGTCATCGGCCGTGGAGAACACCTGGGAGTACTTGGTCGGGATGGTGGTGTTCTTTTGGATCATCTTGGTCATCACGCCGCCCA
>RFSP01000333.1 GCA_009923895.1 Betaproteobacteria bacterium
GGTCCGGTGGTCAAGGGCGACCGCATCGATTGCCACATCGATGGGCTGCCGGATCTGAGTATCCGCATCACCTGAGGGGCGCGGCGGCGCCGGTGGCCGCAGTGGCCTGGATTCCCAAGCCCATCGGCCCCCATCGGCCCGGCCTCACCGCGCGCCGCGGGCTTCGCTTACGGCTTGCGCAAGGTGAACTGGACCACGTCGGTGTTCCCGGTGGCAAAGGCCGCCTCGCAATAGGCGAGGTAGAACTCCCAGATGCGCATGAATCGGGTATCGAAGCCTACGCGCCGCACGGCCGCTTCTTCGCGCAGGAACACCTCGCGCCAGCGCTTGAGGGTTTCAGCGTAGTCGGCCCCGAAAGCCAGTTCATGCGACACCTGCAGGCCGGCTTTGCGCGCCTGCTCGCGGAAGACGGATTTGCTGGGCAGCATGCCGCCGGGGAAGATGTACTGTTGGATGAAGTCCGTCGAGCGGCGGTAGCGGTCGAACAGGTCGTCTCGGATGGTGATGCTCTGGATGCAGGCCACACCGCCGCGCTTGAGGCTGTCCTGCACCGTCTTGAAGAAGCTGGGCCAGTACGGCTCGCCCACGGCTTCGAACATCTCGATGGAGACGATCGCGTCGAAGGGCTCGTCGCGGATGTCGCGGTAGTCTTGCAGCCGCATGTCGCACTGCGCGCCCACGCCAGCGCGCTGCAGGCGATCCTGCGTCCAGGCCAGCTGTTCGGTTGATAGGGTGACGCCGGTGACGTTGGCACCAAATTCGAGTGCGGCCACTTCGGCCAATCCGCCCCAGCCGCACCCGATCTCCAGCACGCGCGAACCCGGCTGCACGCCGCATTCACGCAGGGCTCGCCGCACTTTGGCGCGCTGCGCATGCGACAGGTCTTCACGCTCACGGTCGGCCTCGAACAGCGCAGCCGAGTAGGTCATCGTTTCATCCAGCCACAACCGGTAGAAGGCGTTACCCAAGTCGTAGTGCGCGTGGATGTTCTTGCGGCTGCCACTGCGCGAGTTGCGATTGAGCCAGTGGCGCACGCGCCCCAGCAGGGAACCCCACCAGCTGCCATAAATCACCTCTTCCAGCGCCGTGCGGTTGGCAATGAGCAAACGCAGCAAGGCGCTCAAGTCTGGCGTGGTCCAGTGCCCTTCAAAGTAGGCCTCCGCAAAGCCCACGTCTCCTTTTTTCAAAGCGCTTTGACAGACCTCCCAGTTCAGCAAGCGAATGGACGCTTGCGGCCCCTCACCGCTGCCAAATCGCGTTTGAGCGCCCGTGGGCAATTGCAGATCCAAAGTGCCCACCTGCAGACGGCTCAACAACTTCAAGACGGCCCGGGCGGCCGCTGGCGTGTGTGCAGGAAGTTCGACCACCCAATCAGAAGCAGTGCTGTTCATGAGAGACACCTCATCGAGTCGTAAAAGCCCTGGGGGGCTCGGGTTTTCTAAAAAATGGGACGCGCTTGAGCCACAGCTGCAAAGCCTGCCAATGAATGCGGGCCATCACACCGAGCGTGAGCAGCGGCATGCGCAACACCGCCGCTCGTGCCGTGCGTTCGGTCAATGCAGAGAGTCGACCACTCACACTGGTGCGCAACAAAGGACCTTGCTCATCGCCGTGGTCCACGCGGGCCACGACGCGATCGTCGGTGCGCATGAATCGAAATTCATAGTGCCCTTGCACCGCGCAAAAAGGCGAGACATGAAACACCTTGCGGGCCCGCAAGG
>RFSP01000334.1 GCA_009923895.1 Betaproteobacteria bacterium
AGCCCGAGGATGTGGACACGTGGCTGTTTGGCACCCCCGTGCAGGCCCGGGCGCTGGTGAGGCTGTCGCCCGCCGAGGTGTTTGCCCCCGGTCCTGCCACCTGACGGGAGGCTCCCGAGTCAAGACGGGGCCGGGATGGCTGCCAATTGGCCTGTCCATGCCCCCACCTGTCATATTTTTGCCTTCAATCCGGCTACATTTCGGCCCATGTCAACCTCCAAAGACCTTGAAGGCCGGCATTTGGTGCTGGGTCTGTCAGGCGGTATCGCCTGCTACAAATCTGCTGAATTGGTTCGCGAGCTGGTTCGCCATGGCGCCACCGTGCAGGTGGTCATGACCGACGCAGCGCAGCAATTCATCACCCCCGTGACGATGCAAGCACTCAGCGGGCGGCCGGTGTTCACATCGCAGTGGGACGCCCGCGCAGGGTCCAACATGGCCCACATCGACCTGTCACGCCAGGCCGATGCCATTTTGGTGGCGCCGGCCAGTGCCGACTTCATCGCCCAACTGGCGCAAGGCCGCGCCGGCGAACTGCTGAGCTTGTTGTGCCTGGCGCGTCCCCGAGAGCGATGCCCCCTGTGGGTGGCCCCGGCCATGAACCGCGAAATGTGGAGCCACCCCGCCACGCAACGCAACGTGGCACAAATTGTGGCCGACGGGGCCACATTGATGGGGCCTGGCAACGGCGAACAAGCCTGCGGAGAAGTGGGAGACGGCCGCATGCTCGAGGCCAAGCAATTGCGCGATCGGGTCATCGCCCAGTTCCAACCGCAGGTGTTGGCCGGGCGGCGGGTGTTGGTCACCGCTGGCCCCACCTTTGAAGCCTTGGACCCGGTGCGCGGCATCACCAATTTGTCCAGTGGCAAGATGGGCTTTGCCATTGCGCGCGCTGCGGCAGAGGCCGGTGCACAAGTGACCCTGGTGGCAGGCCCGGTCCATCAGGCCACGCCATGGGGTGTGAAGCGCATTGACGTGCAAAGTGCTCTGGACATGCAAGCAGCGGTGATGCCCATGGCCCGCGAGCACGACGTGTTCGTGGCCACGGCCGCGGTGGCCGATTGGCGCCCGCTGGCCGCCGCCAACCAGAAGATCAAAAAGGAGGGCTCGGGCACGGCGCCGCAATGGGCCATGACCGAGAACCCCGACATCCTGGCCGAGGTGGCCCGCCTGCCCCAAGCCCAACGCCCTTACTGTGTGGGCTTTGCCGCCGAGAGCCAAGACGTGGCCCGCCTGGCTCGCGAGAAGCGCTTGCGCAAGGGCATCCCGATGATCGTGGCCAATCATGGTCCATCCACCTTTGGGCAAGACGACAATGCCTTGCTGGTGGTTGAAGACGGCCAAGACACCGAGTTGCCCCGCGCAAGCAAGTTGCAGTTGGCGCGCAGCCTGGTGCAATTGGTGGCCACGCGCCTCAAACACTGACAAGCAAAGAGCGAACCCTCGATGAGCTTCTTGGGCATCGACATCGGCAACTCGCGCCTGAAGTGGACGCTCTACGAGGCCCCGCGCCCCGGCGCCAGGGTCATCGCTCAAGGGGCCGTGTTCTTGGAATCCATCGACACCCTCAGCGAGACCGACTGGCGCGACCTGCCGGCACCCACTGCCATGATTGGCTGCAATGTGGCCGGCGAGGCCGTGAGGCACCGCCTCGAGGCCCAGTTGGAACAAATGGCGCAATGGGACTTTGTGCCCCGTTGGATCCACCCC
>RFSP01000335.1 GCA_009923895.1 Betaproteobacteria bacterium
GCCTCAAAAATGCGTTCCCGATAAGCAGCAGGAATGCCGGGGCCTCGGTCACAGACTTGGATCTTCACCTGCCCGTCCTCGGGTGCGAACCACTGCAGCTGGATATCGCTCTGGCCATAGCGGTGCGCGTTTTCCAAGAGGTTGCGCAATGCGCGACGCAGCAAGCGTTCGTCGGCCGGCACGCTCAGCGGTGGGCCCATGACTTGGGCATTCACACGGGCGCCCTCCTCGTGCGCCAAGGCGGCGAGGTCCACGGGTTCTTTGTGCAGGGCATCCAGGGCTGAATCGAGTCGGCTGGCCAAGAGCACCTCTTCAACCAGAGCGTCCAGCTCGGCAATGTTGGTGTGAATTTCCTGGATCAGCTTGGCACGTTGAGGCTCAGGCACATCGTCGACCATGGACACGGCCATCTTCAGACGCGCCAGCGGCGAACGCAATTCGTGACTGGCATTGGCCAACAAGCTCTGGTGCGAGCGCACCAGATTTTCAATGCGCGCCGCCGCCTCGTTGAAGCTGGCCGCCACAGCGGCCACTTCGTCACGACCTTGGACCTCGACGCGGTGATGCAAAGCCCCGCCGCCAAAAGCCTGCATCCCCACCTTCAGCATCTCCAAGCGGCGCGTGAGATGCCGCACCACCGGCCAGGCCCCTGCGGCCACGGCTGCGAACATGAATGCCAACAGTCCGGCCAGCCCCCATCCATCGGGCATGCCGGGGAAAAAGTCCAACGCACGCTCTGGCAGAGGCGGTGGGCGACGCCCCTCGCCCATTTCGCCACGGCGAAATCCCGGTCCGCGCAGAATGGTCAGCGTGCGGCCGTCCTCCAAGCGAATGGGCACACCCCTTCGCGGACCCAAACCTTCGGACTCTCTTCTCTCAAAACTGTCCGAGGCCCCAATGCGTGCGCCCTTGGCATCGTCCAAGGCCAGAGGCAAGCGAAGGCGCATCGACCAATCTTGCAAGGCGGCTCTTTGTTCACTGGCCGGTGCCTGCGCCGGCGGCAGGGCTTTGGACAACAAAGCGGCCCAAGCCTCTGCCCGACCTTGCATGGCGGACTCCGCACGTTGCCGTTCTTGGTCCAAGTGCCGGTCCATGTGCTGTTGCATGAGCCACACCGACACGCCGGCGTACAGGCCCAAGGCCACCACCACGGTGAGCCAGATGCGCAAGTAAAGCGACCGCATAACGCCTCAGACCGGGGCGCCCGGCTTGCGCGCAAAGACGTACCCCGTGCCACGCACGGTGATGACGCGCTGGGGATTTTTGGGATCGTCTTCAATCACCGCCCGAATGCGGGAGATGTGCACATCGATGCTGCGATCAAACGCCTCCAGCGGATGCCCCTTGAGAGCATCCATGATTTGGTCGCGCGACAAGACCCGCCCTGCAGAACGGGCCAGTACCACCAGCAGGTCGAACTGATGGCTGGTGAGGTCACAGGCCTGGCCATCGAGCAACGCCTGGCGGGCTCCCACATCCACCACCAGACGGCCAAACTCCAGGATCTCGTCTGTAGAGGTGGCTGGCATGCTTCGACGCAGCAATGCCCGTACACGGGCGAGCAGCTCTCGGGGCTCAAAAGGCTTGGGCAGGTAATCGTCAGCGCCAATTTCAAGGCCGACGATGCGATCCAGAGGCTCACCCCGTGCCGTGAGCATGAGCAAGGGCAAGCGCCGTGTGCGGGGCTGGGACCGCAACTCTCTGGTCAGG
>RFSP01000336.1 GCA_009923895.1 Betaproteobacteria bacterium
GCGGGCTTGGGGCTTGAGGCTTGGGGCTTGCAAATTCCTGTTTGATCTTGAATTTTCTGCCGGTGCGTCGCCCATGAAGCGCGCGCATCATCGTTCCGTCTTTGGGCTCAGGGCGTTCTTTGTGACGGCGCTGATCTGTGCGGCGGCTCCCATGTGGGTGGGTTGCGCACAAACCCAGCCGCCTCGGGCGTTGCCTGAGCAAGCCCGCGTTTTTGAATACAACGAAGGCCGTGTGGTGACCGTGGTGTCCGGTGATGCCTGCAGCATGGCATTTCAAGGACGCATCGGTGCCGAGTTTGAAGCCACCATGCAAAAGGTCATCACGCACGTTGAAGCGCATGCCTGTCGCAGCCGCGTTCTGACCCTCGATTCTGGAGGGGGTTTGGTGCAACCGGCCTTGCGCATTGGAGAGCGATTGCGGCAATTGGGCTACACCACCGAAGTGGCAGGTTGGGAGGCCGGCCGATGCGCATCGGCTTGCGGACTGCTGTTCATCGCAGGCATTGAAAGGGTGGCCAAGCCAGAGTCGCCTCAAGGCCAAAAAGGCGCAGGACTCGGCGTGCACCAATCGTCTCGCCGACTGGGAGATAGCAAAGTCTGCTTGCCCGAAGACTCCTCATTGCCCAGCAGCAACGCCCGGGTCAAAGCGTATGTGGAGCGGATGTTGCCGCCGCAAGGCGCACGGTTGTATCTGCAACTCCGTATGGAGACCGACTGCCGTCGCATGCGCTACTTGACTCTGGATGAACTCTTGGACCACGGCATTGCCACCCGAAAGGCGGGAGCCTGAGGCCATGGCCCTGATCATCTTTTCTCACGGCAACAGCTTCCCAGCGGGCACCTACGGCGTGCTCTTCAGATCTTTGCGTGCGCGCGGCTTTGTGGTGCGGGCCGTGGAGAAGTTCGGCCATGACCCCCGCTTTCCTGTGACGAGCAATTGGCCACACCTGGTGGAGCAGCTGGCCGATTTCGCCACCTCCGAAGCGGCCCGACATGGGGGGCCTTTGTATTTGGTGGGCCATTCCCTGGGCGGCTTTTTGAGTTTGATGTGCGCGGCCAAACACCCTGCGCTGCAAGGTCGTCCGGTTCAAGGGGTGGTGATGCTCGATTCGCCGGTGTTGGGTGGCTGGAGGGCGAGCACCCTCAAGTGGGCCAAACGCACCCAGTTGATGGGGTCTTTGTCGCCCGGGCGCGTCAGTCAGCGCCGGCGAGATCGATGGCCCGACGTACAGGCGGTGCGAGAACACTTCCGTCACAAACGGGCTTTTTTGCATTGGCATCCTCAGGTGCTCGAAGACTACGTCCGGCATGGGACCCACGACGATGTGGACAGCCGTGGTCAGCCGTGCCGGACCTTGAGCTTTGATCGGCACATCGAAACGGCCATCTACAACACGCTGCCGCACAACCTCGATCGTTGGCTGCGCAAGCACCCCCTGCAATGCCCGGCGGCTTTCATCGGCGGCACGCGCTCGCGAGAAATGCAGCAAGTGGGCTTGTCCATGACGCAAAAAGTGGTGGGCCGCGAGCATCCAGAGCGAATTTGTTGGATCGAAGGCAGTCACCTGTTCCCGATGGAGCGACCTGAAGAGACAGCCGCGCAGCTCGATGCGCTGCTCAAGTCGATGGGCGCTCCATGCTGAAGGACAACGTCCGTCGGCTGGTAAAGACGCGCTGGACTGCGCTGATGGGGTCTACAAATTCAATGGA
>RFSP01000337.1 GCA_009923895.1 Betaproteobacteria bacterium
TCGGTGTCTGAAGCTGCCAGCCAAGGGGCGGCAAAGAACATGAGTGCGGGCGTTGATGTGCCGGCCCTTTTGGCCAAGGCCGCAGCCGGCATGGACGATGCCTTGCTCAAGGCGGTGGAAGCCAATCGGGCTGCCTTGAATCAATTCGTCAGCCAAGGCGCAGACCTGCGCGAAAAGCACTTGAAGAAGGCCGTAGACGATCTGGAAAAGTTTGAAGACGCCTTCTTTGGCGCGCTGAAAAAGACGGCCGCAGGCGCCAGTGCCCCATTGGCAGGCGCATGGAATCAGGTCCTGGAGAAAATGCAATCGGCCGGCACGATGTCTGGCGCGCAGGCCAACGCCACGGCTGAGCAGATGCTGGAGCAGGCCCAAAGTGCCATGCGCGCGAGTCGCGCAGCGGGTCTCAAGGCCGCGCAGGCCCTGGCCGAGAGCTATGCCGCCATGGTCAGCGGAGTGTTGGTGGGCATGTCTGAAGCCTTGCAAGAGTCCCGAAACCAGGGGGCCGCATCCAAGCGCAAATAACCCTTTCGGTCCGTTGCCTCTGAGCAGGAGCTTTCATCCGTGAATTTCGTTCAAGACGTTGTCATCTCGGGCACGGGGCTGTATCAGCCCCCTCACGTCATCACCAATGCCGAATTGGTGGCGTCCTACAACGCTTACGCCCAACTGCAAAACGAGAAGCACGCGGCGCGCATTGCCGCGGGCGAGATCGAGCCCATGACACCTTCTTCGGTGGAATTTATTGAGAAGGCCTCGGGCATCAAGCAGCGCTATGTGCTCGACAAGGCCGGGGTGCTGGATCCGCACCGCATGAAACCGCGTTTTGCGCCCCGGGCTGACGAAGAACTCTCTTTGATGGCCGAGATTGCCGTCGCTGCAGGCCAGCAGGCCTTGGATCAAGCGGGCAAGAAAGCGGCTGATGTCGATGCCGTGCTGTGCGCAGCGGCCAATATGCAACGCGCCTATCCGGCCATGGCGGTTGAAATTCAACAGGCGTTGGGAGCCGGTGGTTATGGCTTTGACATGAACGTGGCCTGCTCTTCGGCCACGTTTGCGCTAGAGCAGGCGGTCAATGCCATCCGCTGTGGCACTGCACGGTGCGTGTTGGTGGTCAACCCCGAAATCACCTCTGCGCATTTGGAGTGGCGTGATCGTGACTGTCACTTCATCTTTGGCGATGTCTGCACCGCGCTGGTGGTGGAAGCGGCCGACACGGCCACCTCGGCCGACCGTTGGCAGGTACTGGGCACCCGTCTGGTCACGCAGTTTTCAAACCACATTCGCAACAACGCGGGCTTTATGAACCGCTGTGAAGACACCGACCCTGATGCCAGGGACAAGACTTTCCGGCAGGAGGGGCGCAAGGTGTTCAAGGAGGTGGTGCCCATGGCGGCTGCCCACATCGAGGGCCATTTGCAGGCCTTGGGGCTGGAGCCATCTCAGATGAAGCGGTTTTGGTTGCATCAGGCCAATCTGGGCATGAACCAATTGGTGATCAAAAAACTGGTGGGAGGGGAGGCCGGATCTGAGATCGCCCCGCTGATCTTGGACGACTACGCCAACACCGCCTCGGCCGGCTCCATCATCGCCTTCCATCACCATCGAAGCGACCTCCAGGCCGGCGATCTTGGCGTCATTTGTTCCTTTGGTGCAGGCTACTCCATTGGCAGCGTGGTGGTG
>RFSP01000338.1 GCA_009923895.1 Betaproteobacteria bacterium
GTCAAATCAGAGAACAGCAACTTGCCCTTGAGCGGATAGACCGAGCCGTCTTCAAGAATGATCTTTACGGCGGCTGCCTCCTTGGAGGCAGCGGCACGCAGCTTTCCCGACGCGATGTCTGAACGCAATCGCAACACCTCCGAGGCCGGCTGGGTGAAATTCACAAACAGCGGATCGATCTGTTGCACCACGGCCAGTTGTGTGGCCTCAGCCTGCCCAACCAATGCGCCTTCGGTGATCAAGGCTCGGCCAATGCGCCCCGCGATGGGAGAGGTGACCGTCGCATAGTCCAGATTGAGACCCGCCGCTTGCACGGCCGCCTTACCGGCCGCGACATCGGCCTCGGCCTGCTTGTAAGCGGCCACCGCCAAGAGATAGTCTTGTTGGCTCACCGCCTGGGCCTCTGCCAACGGCTTGCTGCGTTCGGCTTGCGCTTTGGCTTGAACCCAATTGGCCTCTGCCTTGGCCAGCGCGGCCTGGGCACTGGCGAGCGCCACCCGGTAAGGGGCAGGATCAATTTGAAACAAAGGCTGCTGGACTTTGACGTCACTGCCTTCAACAAACAATTGTCGTTGCAGGATTCCTGAGACACGTGCGCGAATCAAAGCCACCTTGGAGGCTTCGGTGCGTCCGGGCCACTCGCGCACCAAGCCCACAGCTGTCTGGGATACCGTCACCACCCCCACCTCGGCTGGAGGCATGGATGGAGCCGAGGCGGGTGAGGAAGGAGCCCCTTGACCACATCCGCTCACAGCGGACAACAAGAAGGCACAGGCCAGGACACCCAAAATCCCAAAGGATCTCAGGGGCCGAAATGAAAACCTAAACACGCAGCACCCCCATCGGTGAGCAGGGCGTGACCGGGAAGAAGAGCGTGTCGAGTAGCCTCAAGAAGACAACAGTCCGACACGGCCGTGGGTCACCCTGTACAGCCACTCAGTGTAGCCTCAAGCCTCTGTGCGCCCGGCACGTCCCTGCCTGAACACACCCTGCTGAGGCCACTCAATTGCGAATAATTCTCATTGAGATATACTAGTTCGCATGATGTCGTCACCGTCAACAGGCGCTCCCTTTCCTGCTGCGCGCACCACTTTGGACCGTCTTGCCGATCACCAACGGGCGCAAGTGGTGGCCCTGGTCGATCCGCAAGAAGCGCAGGGCCTGGAGCGGACCCGACACCTGGCAGACATTGGCTTCATTCCCGGAGAAGAGGTGGCCATCGTTGCTCGATCGTGGCCAGCGGGCGACCCGTTGGTGGTGTGTGTGGGCTCGGCTCGCTTCGCTTTGCGCGGCGTCGAAGCAGCTTGCATCCAAGTTCAGCCCCACGCTTGACCCCATCAAGACACCATCAAGACCCGATCTTGACCCTATCGTGACTCCATCGGTCATTCATGTGCACCCCGCAGGGCCATTGGTGGCACTGGTGGGCAATCCCAATTGCGGCAAGACGGCGCTGTTCAATCTGCTGACTGGCAGCCGACAGAAGGTCGCCAATTACGCAGGCGTGACCGTCGAGCGCAAAGAGGGTCGCATGCCCGTGGGCACGGGTCATCCAGCGCTGCGCCTTTTGGATCTTCCGGGGGCCTACAGTCTGTACCCACGCTCCCCCGATGAACGGGTCACCTCTGACGTGTTGGCAGGCCGGGCCGTGGGAGAGAAACGACCCGATTTGGTGGTGTG
>RFSP01000339.1 GCA_009923895.1 Betaproteobacteria bacterium
CTCATTGCGGGGGCGATGATCGCCATCATGCTGTTGCGCCCACGAGGGTTGTGGCCCGCACCGGAGCATGGCAAGTCATGAGCGCGCTCCATCACACCGTGCTTCGAGTGGCAGGCGTGTCCAAGCGCTTCGGAGGCTTGCAGGCGTTGAGCGATGTGGGACTGACCATTCAACGTGGGCAGGTCTACGGCTTGATTGGCCCCAACGGCGCTGGCAAGACCACCTTCTTCAATGTCATCACTGGGTTGTACACACCCGACTCTGGCACCTTTGAGCTGGGAGGCCGTGCCTATCGGCCGCAATCGGTGCACGAGGTGGCCGAGGCGGGCATCGCCCGAACGTTTCAAAACATTCGCCTCTTTGCCGAAATGACGGCCCTGGAAAACGTGATGGTGGGCCGGCATGTCCGCACGAGCTCCGGCCTGGTGGGGGCCGTGTTTCGCACGGCGGGTTTTCAACGCGAAGAGCGCGCCATTGCCGATCGGGCGCGTGAATTGCTGGCTTATGTGGGCATCGAGAAATACGCTGACTACAAAGCCCGCACCCTGAGCTATGGGGACCAGCGCCGCTTGGAAATCGCCCGTGCGTTGGCCACCGACCCTCAATTGATCGCGCTGGACGAGCCGGCCGCTGGCATGAACGCGACCGAAAAGCGGGTGCTGCGCGAGCTGATCGATCGCATTCGACTCGATCAACGCACCATCTTGCTCATCGAGCACGATGTGAAGCTGGTGATGGGTTTGTGCGATCGTGTCACTGTGCTCGACTACGGCAAGCAGATCGCCGAGGGCACGCCCTCGGAAGTGCAGCGCAACGAAAAGGTCATCGAGGCTTACCTTGGAGCGGGGCATCACCCATGAGCACCACCCCATCGATCGCACCCGTGCTCAAGGTCGAAGGACTGCGCGTGTCTTATGGTGGCATCCAGGCGGTCAAAGGCGTGAGCCTGGAGGTCCACCAAGGCGAATTGGTGTGTTTGATTGGTGCCAATGGCGCGGGCAAGACCACCACGCTCAAGGCCATCACGGCCACGCTGCCGGTGGGCGATGGCGTGGTGGAATACGCAGGAAGCCCCATCGACGGGCAGGGCGCTTGGAATTTGGTCGAGCAGGGCCTGGTCATGGTGCCCGAAGGTCGAGGCACCTTTGCGCGCATGACCATTGTGGAGAACCTGCAGATGGGCGCGTTTGTGCGTCGCGATGGCGATATTGAGGCAGACATTGAGCGGGTGTTTGCGCTTTTTCCCCGCCTCAAAGAGCGCTCCCGACAGCTGGCGGGCACCATGAGCGGCGGTGAGCAACAGATGCTGGCCATGGGGCGGGCCTTGATGGCGCGACCCAAGCTGCTCTTGCTGGATGAACCGTCAATGGGCTTGTCGCCCATCATGGTCGACAAGGTGTTTGAAGTGATCAGTGACATCCACCGCCAAGGCACCACAGTCTTGCTGGTGGAGCAGAACGCCAGCCGCGCGCTGGGCCTGGCCAATCGAGGCTATGTGATGGACTCTGGCGAGATCACCATGTCGGGCCCCGCAGCCGATTTGCTCAAGGACCCGCGGGTGCGGGCGGCCTATTTGGGCGAGTGAAGGCAGATTGCTTCGGGCCCGTTGAGCCCTCGCAATGACGGTACGGTAGGCAGGAAAGAGGTTGCTTCGGACCCTGCGGGCCCTCGCAATGACGG
>RFSP01000340.1 GCA_009923895.1 Betaproteobacteria bacterium
GCGCCGTGTACTCGATGATGTCGGCCACGATGCGCATGGACGGCTCAGGCGGATAGATGTAGGTGTTGCGGACCATGAACTCCTTGAGGATGTCGTTCTGTATGGTCCCCGACAACTGGTCTTGCGAAACGCCCTGCTCCTCGGCCGCCACCACATAGCCCGCCAGCACCGGCAATACCGCGCCGTTCATGGTCATGGACACGCTGACCTTGTCCAGCGGAATGCCGTCAAACAAGATCTTCATGTCTTCGACCGAGTCGATGGCCACGCCCGCCTTGCCCACATCACCCGTCACGCGAGGATGGTCGCTGTCATAGCCGCGGTGCGTGGCCAGGTCAAACGCCACACTCACGCCTTGTCCGCCCGCCGCGAGCGCCTTGCGGTAGAAGGCATTGGAATCTTCGGCGGTTGAAAACCCCGCGTATTGGCGGATCGTCCAAGGGCGCACTGCGTACATCGTGGCCTGCGGACCGCGGATGAAGGGGTCCAAACCCGGCAAGGTGTTGGCGTGGGGCAGATCGCGGGTATCGGCCGCGGTGTAGAGCGGTTTGACGTGGATGCCCTCGGGCGTCACCCAGCGCAGCGCGTCCAGATCGCCTGCGGGTGCCGACTTGGCTGCGGCTTTCTTCCACGCCTCCCAAGAAGCGTCCTCTGGCGCATGGGCTGAATCTTGCGGCCCGCGCTTCTTGCTCTCGCTCATCGTTTCACTCCGGATATCAGGCGCAATGCCCACATCAATGCCCTCATCAATGCCCACATGGTAGGTCTTGGGCCTTGCGCCATGCCTACAATTATGCATAATTATGAATTCAATTCCAAGCCCTCCGACGCATTCTGTCGTGATTGACCGCTGTGCCTGCCCTTTCTGCTGCTCCCGCTAATGCCGCTGAGGCCGCCGAGGCCGCTGTGCCTTTGGCCGCGGCCCCCTTGGCGCCCCGAGCCCTGTACCAACAGGTGGCGGAGCGTTTGCGCGAGCAAATCTTCAACCGGCAGCTCGAGCCGGGCAGCTGGATCGACGAGATGAAGCTGTGCGCCGAATACGGCATCAGCCGCACCCCTTTGCGAGAAGCGCTCAAAGTGCTGTCGGTCGAGGGCCTGGTCACCATCAAGGTGCGCAGGGGCGCTTATGTGACCGAAATGTCCAAGCAGGACGTGAGCCAGGTCTATCACCTGCTGTCCTTGTTGGAAAGCGATGCCGCCGCACAGGTGGCCGCCTCGGCCCTGCCGGCACAGCGGGCCCGTTTGAACGCTTTACACGCGCAGTTGGAGCGGGAAGTGCATCAACGCGACGCCTTCTTTGCCACCAACGAAGCCTTCCACATGGCCTTGCTGGAGATGGCTGGCAACCGCTGGGCGCAGCAGGTGGTGACCGACCTGCGCAAGGTGATGAAGCTCAACCGGCACCACTCCTTGTTCAAAGAAGGACGCGTGGCCTCCTCCCTGCAGGAACACCGCGATTTGATGCAGGCCATTCAAGCGCAAGACCCCGAGCTCGCTCGGCAGTGCATGCGATCGCACTTTGAAAACGGCCTGGAAGCGGCGGCTTAGGCCGCTTAGAAAGATTGCCACGGGCCTTCGGCCCTCGCAATGACCCGTCATTGCGAGGCGCAAGGCGCCGAAGCAACCGTCCTCGACCTCCACCCCGCGTCATTGCGAGGCGCAAAGCGCCGAAGCAACC
>RFSP01000035.1 GCA_009923895.1 Betaproteobacteria bacterium
TTGCTGGTGGATGTGCTCAAAGAGCCCGGCAACATGTCTCCCGAGACCCGGGTGTTCGCACCGAGCGCCCACTTGCCTGGGGTGCACAGCGTCTTGGCCCGATGGGGGGTGCCCTGGCCCAATACGCCCTTGAACTTGTCGGTGGTGCTGGCCGCCTTGGCCGCCGTGGGCGTGTGGGCCCTGGTGTGGCGATCGCGGGCGGGTTACAGCTTGCGTGCCGTGGGTTTTGCACCGCAGGCCGCGCACTACGCCGGCATTTCGCCGCGCCGGCAAATCATGATGTCAATGATGATCTCAGGCGCTCTGGCGGGCATGGTGGGCATCAACGAGATCGCGGGCACCCACCACCGCTTGCTGCCCGACTTCACCAATGGGGCCGGATTTGCGGGCATCGCGGTGAGTCTGATTGGCCGAAACCACCCGGTGGGTATCGTGGCGGCGTCGCTGCTGTTTGGCGGGCTGTACCAAGGCGGCACCGAACTCACTTTTGAGATTCCAGGCTTCAGTCGAGACATGGTCTTCACGTTGCAAGGGCTGATCGTGCTATTTGCCGGTGCTTTGGGGCAGGTGGCCACACCCACCCTGGCACGCTGGCATGCGCGCTGGGCGCGGCGTGCGTCGCCAAGCGAGGTGCCCCATGGATGAGACCTGGATCGCCACGGTCTTGGCCTCCACCCTTCGCGTGTCAACGCCGCTCATCCTGGGCGCTTTGGCCGGTTGCTTGAGCGAGCGCGCTGGCGTGATCGACATGGGGCTGGAAGGCAAGATGCTCTTGTGCGCCTTCATGGCGGGCAGCGTGGGCGTGGTCACCGGATCGCTCGCTTGGGCCTTGCTGGCCGCGATGGCGGTGGGCGTGGCCCTGTCCATGCTGCAGGGGTATGCCTGCGTGACCCACCGAGGTGACCAGGTGGTCACGGGCATGGCCATCACCATGACGGCTGCCGGCTTGACGGTGGTGCTGGGCATGGCGTGGTTTGCACAAGGGGGGCAAACACCGCCCGTGCCCGAATCGGTACGGCTGGCGCCGTGGGGACAAAGCTTGTCGCCACTTTTGCAATCTTGGCCCGTGGTGGGCCCCGTACTCGCCACCGCACTGACCGGTCACAATGTGCTGGTGTATCTCTCACTGGTATTGGTGGTCTTGGTGTGGTGGTTGCTGTACCGCACCCGGTTCGGTCTGCGCTTGCGGGCCACCGGAGAAAACCCAGCCATGGTGGATGCAGCCGGTCTGTCGGTGAAAGGCTTGCGCTACCAAGCGCTGGGGCTCAACGGCGTGTTGTGCGCGTTGGCCGGCAGCTATCTGGTGCTGGGCCTGAATTCCAGCTTCATTCCTCACATGACTGCGGGTCGCGGCTACATGGCGCTGGCGGCCATGATTTTTGGCAAGTGGCATCCGGTGGGGGCACTGGCGGCGTGCGGTTTGTTTGGTTTTCTAGATGCCCTGTCCATCCGGCTTCAAGGCGCACACCTGCCAGAGGCCTGGGGGGGCGGCGCGGTCCCTGTGCAAGCCATCCAAGCCCTGCCCTATGTCTTGACCGTTGTGCTGCTGGCCGGGTTCATTGGCAAGTCGCGTGCGCCGGCCGCCTTGGGGGTGCCCTACGTGAAGGAGCGCTGAACATGACACCAGAAGAATCGGCCTGGATGCAAGCCGCTCTCGAGGCCCGGGAACGCGCCTATGCGCCGTACTCCCGCTTTGCTGTGGGTGCTGCCGTGGTCGATGAGCAAGGACGCGTGCATCAAGGCTGCAACGTTGAAAACGCTGCCTACCCGGAGGGGGTGTGTGCCGAGGCCGGCGCCATCAGTGCGATGGTGTTGGCCGGCGGGCGTCGCATCACCGCTTTGGCCGTGGCGGGCGTGTCCCCTCAGCCAGTGACCCCCTGTGGAGGCTGCCGCCAAAAGCTGCGCGAGTTTGCTGGCGCAGAATTGCCCATCTTGGTGGGCGACCCCAGCGGGCTGCGCCTGCGCACCACCTTGGCCCAATTGTTGCCCGAGAGCTTCGGGCCGGACCATTTGAAGAACCCTTGAGGCCCGCACCATGACCCCCTCACTTCCCGCGAGCTCGCCGCTGGACCCGACGCTGTCGGCGCGCGTGCAGGCGAGCGTGCAAGTCATTCGCGAGCGGGCACCCCGGCTGAATCCGCGCATGGCGCTGCTGTTGGGTTCGGGGTGGGGATCGGTGGCCGAACAGGTGCAAGACGCCATCGACATCCCTTACGCAGACCTCGCGGCCTTTCCCCATCTGGCCGTCCAAGGTCACCGGGGCGTGCTGCGCTTGGGCACCTTGTCGGCCAAGCCGGTGGCCGTGCTCATGGGGCGTCAGCACGCCTATGAGACGGGCGACGCCCACGCCATGAAAGGCGCCATCCGCACAGTGGCTGCACTGGGTTGCCAAGTGCTGCTCCAAACCAATGCGGCCGGCAGCTTGGACGTGGCCATGCAACCGGGCGAGTGCATGGTGCTGTGCGACCACCTCAACCTGGCTCAACGCTCACCGCTCATCGGTGAGCCCGGAGATGACCGCTTTGTGGACATGGCCGACGCCTACGATCCTCAGCTGCGCGAGGCCGCCCATGCCGCTGCCAAAGGCCTGGGGTTGCCGTTGCACGAAGGCGTGTTTGCGTGGATGATGGGTCCGCAGTTTGAGACTCCCGCCGAAATCCGCATGTTGCGCACCCTGGGGGCGCACGCCGTGGGCATGAGCACCGTGCCCGAAACCATCTTGGCGCGCCATGCCGGTCTGCGCGTGGTGGCTTTGTCCTTGTTCACCAACTTGGCTTGTGGGCTGGCCAACATGCCGCTGAGTCACTCTCAAACGCTGGTGGCTGCGGGCGATGCCCGCGCCGTCACTGCCTCCTTGGTGCAAGCCCTGGTGGCCTCTGTGGATCTGACATGAATACTGCGGCATGAATACCGACTTGGCTTTGCAACAAAACGCCCGCACAGCGCTGGCCTGCTTGGACCTGACCAGCCTGAACGATGCGGACTGCGAGACCGATATTGCGGCGCTTTGCGAGAAGGCACGCAATGGTGTGGGGCTGCCCGCCGCCGTGTGCGTGTGGCCGCGATTGGCGGCGTTTGCCCGCTCGCAACTGCCGCCTGCGATAGCGGTGGCAGCCGTGGCCAACTTCCCTCATGGCGATGTCGATGTACACGCAGCGGTGCGAGACACCGTGGCCATCGTGGAATCTGGTGCTCAAGAAGTCGACGTGGTGTTGCCTTGGCGGGCTTTGCAAGCGGGTGACACCAAGGCCGCAAGCGCCTTGCTGCGAGCCGTGCGACGGGCTTGTGAGGGGCGGCTTCTCAAGGTGATCTTGGAGTCTGGCAACTTGGCCGACGCAGCCCTCATTCGCAATGCCAGCCAGTTGGCCCTGGATGAAGGTGCTGACTTCTTGAAAACCAGCACGGGCAAGTCCGGCACGGGGGCCACGCCTGAAGCCGCAAGGGTCATGCTGCAGGTCATTCAAACGCGCTCCAAGGTTGGGGCCCCTGTGGCTGGATTCAAAGCCTCAGGCGGCGTGCGCAAGGTGGCCGAAGCCCAGGTGTACATTGAGCTGGTGCGTGAGGTGTTGGGCGTGCAGGCTGTTGGGCCCTCGGTGCTGCGCATCGGTGCCAGCGGTCTGCTGGATGACATTCAAGCGATCTTGGGGGCGCCGGCCCAGTCGGCCACCCCTTCGGGGTCGGGGACCTATTGAGTTGAGATGTTCAAGATGAAAAACCTGTCTTCGCCTTCCCGTCTTTTGCCCGCCGCGGTCTCGCGTCGCATCGGCGCTTTGCGCTCACGCGCTGTGCTTGTGAGCTCGGCTTGGATCGGCGCAGCGCTGTTGGCCGGCTGTGCGGGGCCGCTTGCGGTGGCTCCGCCCCCGAGCACCGTGGCCGCTGGGCCGGTGCAGGTCAAGGTCATCGCCATCAATGACTTCCACGGCAACCTCAAAGCGCCTCCGGCTGGATTGCGCATCAAAGACCCTGCGGACCCCAAGAAGCTCATCACGGTGGCCGCCGGCGGGGCCGAGCACCTGTCCACCTTGGTGAGCGAGGTGCGCCGCAAGAATCCCAACCATGTGTTTGTGGCTGCCGGAGATCTCATCGGCGCCAGCCCGGTGCTTTCGGCGCTGTTCCGTGACGAGCCCACCGTGGAAGCTCTGGGCATGATGGGCTTGGACATTTCGGCCGTGGGCAACCACGAGTTTGACAAAGGCAGTGCCGAGTTGCTGCGCATGCAAAACGGGGGCTGCCATCCCACCGAGGGCTGCAAGGGGCCGCAGCCTTTCAAGGGCGCCAAGTACCAGTACCTGGCTGCCAGCACGGTGGACGTGCGCACAGGCAAGACCGTGCTGCCGCCCTACACCATCCGCAAATTTGAAGGCGTGCCGGTGGCCTTTATCGGGCTGGCGCTCAAAGACACGCCCAACATGGTCATGCCTTCTGGCGTGGCCGGCCTGAAGTTTCGCGACGAAGCCGAGACCGTCAACGAGCTGGTGCCCGAGATTCGCCAGCAAGGGGTGCAGACCATTGTGGTCTTGATCCACGAGGGAGGGTTTCCCACGGGCGACTACAACGAGTGCCCAGGCATCAGCGGGCCGATTGTGGACATCGTCAAAAAATTGGACAAGGCCGTCGGACTGGTGGTGAGCGGACACACCCATCGGGCCTACAACTGCCAGATTGACGGCCGATTGGTCACCAGTGCAGACAAGTACGGCACCATGCTCAGCGAGATTGATCTTCAACTCGAGCGCAGCTCTGGGCGATTGTTGTCTGCACGGGCCGACAACCTCATTGTGCACAGCGACCGCATTGCCAAAGATCCGGCCATGACCCGCCACATCGCCACCTACGAGGCCCTGGCTGCTCCCCTGGCCAAGCGCATGGTGGGGCGCGTGAGTGGGCCCTTGAGTACCAGCGACACGGGCGCGGGAGAAAGTGCCTTGGGCCGCGTGATTGCCGACGCCCAACTGGCGGCCATGCAAGCGCCTGCCGACGGCGGCGCGCAGATCGCCTTGATGAACCCGGGTGGCATTCGCGCTCCGCTCATACCGCAACCGGGTGGGATCATCCAGTACGAGGACATCTTCTTGGTGCAGCCGTTTTACAACCAGTTGATCACGGTGACCATGACCGGGGCACAGCTGCTGGAAACGCTGGAGCAGCAATGGTTGCGCCAGCCCGCGCCGCGACTGCTGCAAGTGTCGCGAGGGTTCTTTTATGCCTGGGATCCCAAGCGTCCGGTGGGCCAGCGCGTGGTGCCCGGCAGCGCCACCTTGAACGGTCAACCGCTCTTGCCTCAGGGCGAATACCGGGTGGTGATGAACGCCTTCTTGGCCCAAGGCGGCGACAACTTCACCCAACTCAAGCTCGCACGCAATCCCACCGTGGGCCCCATGGACGTGGACGCGCTGGAGCAGTTCATTGGCAAGGGCGGCGCGGCCTCGATGCCCAGCGAGCCCCGCATTCAGCGGGTGAACTGATCGGGGTCTACCACCCCAGGGCGTACCAACCCAGACCCACGCTCACACGGGGAGCCGAAGCACCGCGCTCCCGCGTGGCCACCAGGTCCAGCCCCAATCGGTCTTGAATCCACCACCAGCGGCCCCCCAGGGCGACTGCGTGCGGCCCGAACACTTCAGGCCGATGGTTGGCCAGCGCTTCGGCAAACCATTGCATGTCGGGGCGAGGGGTCCAAACACCAGCCAGCCTGATCAGGCGCGCGGTGGCTGGGGAGCCTTCAATTCGCTGCAACCCGACATTGGCGTGCGCCGCCCAGTGGGCGTCGGCGCGCCAACTGGCCACCGCGAGCACTTGCGTTTGCGCCCATTGCCACGATGGGGCCCATCCCAGATTCGACGAGGCCCCTGCGGCGGATTGCCCACGGTTGTACAGGGTCTCAGCCTTCAAGCCCCACTGCAATGTCCCTGACCAGGGGCCCCATGACACTTCGGTCTGCCAGGCGGACGGCACGATCTTCACGCTGCCGCCCGCCTGTTGTCGGCGGGGTTGTGATGAGTGCAGTTGTGCCCCGCTGAGCGCGACTTCGACACCGGCGGCTACGCCACACGCCGGCGCCCATTGCTGAGTTCGCTGATCGCTAGCCTGGTCGGTCCAAACCTCAAGCTGACACGTTCCCTGCTCAGCGGTGGCGGCATCCTCCACCGTCAACGGGCGCCCGGCCCAGGCGGGCACGCAAAGGGCGATGCCCGTCAGCGCCCATGTAAAACGCATCACAAGACAAGGCTTCATGGGTGGAGATCTCCCAACGAGTGCTGGCGGCGGGCCAGCAATGCACCGACCAAGAGGATGACGGCCGAGGCCGCGAGACCGGCATGCAGCCCGCCGGAGACGTCAGCCAACAAGCCCACCAGCCCGGGACCCAAAATTTGGCCCAAAGCGAAGACCAGCGTGAAAGCGCTGATGCCAGCCGTCCACTGCGCCGCAGGCAGATTGTGGCGAACGAGCGCGGTGGTAGAGGCGACGACCGACAAAAAGACAGCTCCAAACAAGGCGCCCGAAAAAAAAGCGCCAACCGCCTGAGAGACCAACACCGGCAACAGAGTGGCCACCGCCAACAAAGCGCTCAACAAGGACAAGGTCTGCCCTCCTCGGTGTCGCTGCAGATGACCGGCCCAGATCCACGGGGAGACCATGACGCCCACGCCCAACAAGGCATAGAAGGCCACGACCGCATCCGCTGCCAAATCCTGTTCGCGCAAAAAGGTGACGATAAAGGTCATGTAGCCGATGTAGCCGAGTCCAAACATGAAATAGGCAGCCAAGCCAAACGCAAAACGTTGGATGGGAAAGGGTTGCCCAGGCGCTGAGGCGCCGAGGCCTGCTGGCAAGTGGGCCAGGCGCAAGACCAAGGGGACCGTCGCGCCAGCCCCAAGCAACGCCAAGGCCAGCCACCCCCATTGCCAGCCCGCCGTGGCTTGAGGTCGGGCTGCTCCCATCGCTCCTACCGACTCAAACACCACTGGCAAGACGGCTGCACAAGCCACAATCCCCAGACCCACGCCTGCGTAGTAAAGACCCAGGATCAAACCAGCGCTCAGGCGTCGCTGCGTCTTTTCAAGCGCCGCATCATGGGCCGTACTTAGGCCCGCGGCGAGTACGCCGCCGGCCACGAACATGACCGCACTGGCCACCCCCGTGGCGCCACGCAAGCAGGCCAGCGCCCAGGTGGAGACCGTCATCGCATGCAATGCCAGCAAGGCGCTCGCTGCCACACTCCCCCACACCAACGCCCGGCGTGCACCCCAGCGCTGCAAACAGATGGGCGCCCACAAGGCGCCGGCCAAATAACCTGCCGCATTCACTGCGTTCATCAGCCCCGCGGTGAAGTAAGACCACCCCAAGTCAAGACGCATCGGCGGCAGCAACAGTGCGTACGAAAAACGCGACAGCCCCAGAGAAACGGCGGCGCCCAGCGCCAGGGCCAAGGCCGTGCGCAAGGTTTGCGCAACGGACAGTCGCGCAGCCTCTGGAAGAATTGGCGTTGACATGTGCGGAGCCTACCGCATCATGCCGTGGTGAGTGAGTGACGGTGCCGTGGAGTGAATCCGACGGATACTTCAAGCCTTTGCGTGACATGCCCATGGCCCTTCTTCCCCAGGAACTGATCCGTTTCAAACGTGATGGCACTCAACTGACCCCCGCTCAGATCCAGACCTTTGTACAAGGTGTCACCGATGGATCATGGAGCGAAGGTCAGGTGGCCGCAATGGCCATGGCCATCTTGCTGCGCGGCATGGACACGGCTGAGACGGTGGCCCTGACTGCTGCCATGGCGCATTCGGGCCAGACGCTGACCTGGCCCAAGACCGACATGCCCGGCCCGGTGTTGGACAAACATTCCACCGGGGGTGTGGGGGACAAAGTCAGCTTGATGCTGGCCCCCATGCTGGCGGCGTGCGGAGCATTCGTGCCGATGATCAGCGGTCGGGGCTTGGGGCACACTGGCGGGACGCTGGACAAACTCGAATCGTTGCCCGGCTATCAAGGTACCCCCGACCTGAATACTTTGTCTGGCGTGGTGCGCTCCACTGGCTGTGCAATCGTGGGTGCCACTGACCAGTTGGCGCCGGCCGACCGCAGGCTCTATGGCATCCGAGACGTCACCGCCACGGTGGAGAGCGTGCCGCTCATCACTGCCAGCATCCTGAGCAAGAAATTGGCCGCCGGACTCGCGGGCTTGGTCATGGACGTGAAGAGCGGCAACGGTGCAGTGAGCCCCTCGTTGGACGAGGCCCGCGCGCTGGCGCGCAGCTTGGTCCAAGTGGCAAAGGGTTCGGGCCTTCCCACAGTGGCGCTGATCACAGACATGAACCAAGTGCTGGGTGTCACAGCAGGCAACGCACTGGAAGTGCGCGAGGCCATTGATTTTCTGACGGGTCGCCAACGTGACAGCCGTCTGTTGGAGGTGACGTTGAGCTTGTGTGCACACGCCTTGGTGCTTGGCGGCTTGTCCCACACCTTGTCCGAAGCCAAGTCCACCGCACAACGCGCACTGGACAGCGGCGCTGCCGCCGATCGGTTTGGTCGTATGGTGGCAGCCCTGGGAGGGCCCGCCGATGTGTTGAAAGACGCGCAGTTGCCCATTGCGCCCGTTCAATACGCGGTACGCGCACCACGCGCCGGCGTCATCAGTGCCTTGGATGCGCGAGCCGCAGGCTGGGCAGTCGTGGCCCTGGGAGGAGGACGCCGGCGCGCCGACGACCGCATCGATCCCCTTGACTTGCACGTGCACGGTGGGGCCGGACGCGACACCATGGACGGCGACGATGCGGTGGCCTGTCTGGCGCGACTGCATGCTCAGCATGGCACCACTTCACTGCTGGCCACCACCGTCACAGCGCCACTGGAGGAGATCCGTCGGGCCCTGAAGGCCGCCAAGCCGCTGTGTGAGCACCGCGCCCAAGGCGCCGCCCGTGTCTTGGGCATTCACCTGGAAGGGCCGTTTTTGAACGAGCATCGCTTGGGTGCTCAACCCTCATTCGCGCGGCCCGCCACGCTGGACGACGTGCTGGCGCTGCACGCTTTGGCCCCTTTGCGTTTGATCACGCTGGCACCGGAAGTGAGCCCTCATCTGGAGCTGATTGCGCCACTGCGATCTCACGGATTCGTGGTGCAAATCGGTCACAGCAACGGCCGCTACGAAGACGGCGTGGCCGCATTGGAGCAAGGTGCCACCGGATTCACCCACCTCTTCAACGCCATGAGCCCTCTGCATCACCGCGCACCCGGCATGGTGGGCGCGGCGTTGGCCCATGCGCGTCATGCCGAGATCATCCCTGACCTGCTGCACGTGCACCCCGGTGCGGTGCGCGCCGCGCTGCGCGCCATCCCGTGCTTGTATTGCGTGACCGACTCCACAGCAGCCGCGGGCATGCCCGACGGCGACTACCGACTGGGTCAGCACACCGTCACCAAATGCCTGGGCGGCGTGCGCTTGGCCGACGGCACGCTGGCCGGTAGCAGCCTGACCATGGACCAAGCGTTGCGCAATTTGGTCTTTGAGCTGGGTTTGAGTGTGCAAGACGCCTCACGGCGCGTGTCCACCTATGCAGCCGACTTCATCGGTGAGCGCGAGCGCGGCCGCCTGCAAGTGGGGGCCTGGGCCGATCTGGTGGTGTTGGACGCGTCGCTGCAGCTGCAGCGTGTGGTGGTCGAGGGGGAGGACATCCCCCTCGCATGAGCCCGTCGATCAAACGATCTTGATGCCCAGGTTGGGCAGGCCATCGATGTGACAGTCGATGACATCGCCTCGCACCACCGGCCCCACGTTCTCGGGCGTGCCTGAATAGATGATGTCACCGGGCATCAACTCAAAGGCCTCGGACAGCTTGCTGATTTGCTCGGCCACGCTCCAGATCATTTGGTTCAGGTTGGCGTTTTGCTTGATCTGACCGTTCACCTTGAGCCAGATGCCGCCTTGCTTGAAATGCCCGGTCTGGCTCACCAAGTGCAAAGGTCCGATGGGAGCCGAGCGGTCAAAGCTCTTGCCAATCTCCCAAGGCTTTTTCTCATCCCCGAGTGCGCGTTGCAGATCACGACGAGTCATGTCCAAACCAATCGCATAGGCATACACGTGGTCCAGAGCGTTGGCCATAGAAATGTTGCGCCCGCCTTTGTGCAGCGCAGCCACCAGCTCCACCTCGTAGTGGTAGTTCTTGGTGAGTGTCGGATAAGGGTGATCGGCCACCGTGCCGGGTGCCACGTTTTGAATGGCGTCGGTGGGCTTTTGAAAGAAAAATGGCGGCTCGCGCGTGGGGTCTGAGCCCATCTCGCGTGCATGCGCCGCGTAGTTGCGGCCAATGCAGTAAATGCGGCGCACTGGGAACATCAAGTCGCTACCCACGATGGGCACGTACGTGGCCGGCACCGTGAACGGTGTCTTCGGGCCCACTGCAGCCGTGCCGGGCAAGGCACAGCCTGCCACCGCACCCACGGCCACAGCAGCCGAGGTGTTGAACATTGAGCGTCGATCCATAGAAGTCTCCTGTGATGGGGTCAAGGGTGGTGAAAAAAGATGCGATTGAAGTGGAGCCTCTGGCTGTCAGAACTTCAGGCCGCAGCAAGGACCAGGTCCATGTGCATGACCCGGCACATCGGTCCAGGTACACCCAGGCGTGCGGCGCCGGCCGGGTCATTGACGTCTTCGTAGCGGCCCACCAAGGACTCACGCACGCCAAAAACAGCATCGGTGTCCAGGTAGGGGTCTTCCTCGTCAAACAACTCGGTCACCAGGGTGCGGTACCCGGGCGCTTCAACGATCAAATGGTAGTGCGCAGGACGCCAGGCACTGCGCTGCGCCGGCTCCACCAGGTCGGTCCACACGGGCCCGTCGGTGGGAATGCAATAAGGCATGGGGCGGATGGTGGCGATTTCAAAAGCGCCTTGCGCATCCACGCGCAAGCGGCAGCGCAAGTTGTCGCTGGGCTGCGCGGGGTCCATCTGCCAGTACAGGCCATTGGCCGCGTTTTGCCACATGTCCAAGGTGGCGGCCGCGAGCGGCGCGCCTTGAGCATTCAGCACGCGCCCCCGCAGCAGCACACGCTCACCCGCGTTGTGGCCGATGAGGTTGGCGGGGTTGTCGAGCCAGGGAGATCCTGCCGTGTGAAAAGGCCCCAGCACGCTGCCCGGGGTGGCCCCTGCGGGCGAGCCCAGCAAGTCCACCAAGCTGGACAAGCCCAACACATCGCTGAGCAAAGTGAACTCGCTGCGCTGTTCGCTGGAAATCTCGCCCACCCGGTGCATGAAGCCGATGGCCGCGCGCCACTCGGCATGGGTCAACCCGACCTCTCGCGCAAAGCCATGAAGGTGGCGCACCAGGGCTTGCGAGAGTTGGCGTCGGCGTTCGTCGGTCGCCCCCGCAAAGGTCTGCGACGCCACCTCAGTGACGTTGTCCAGGCGGATGTTTCTCACGGTCCCACCACCGGGTTGGACAGGACGCCGATGCCTTCGATCTCAATCTCGATGCGGTCACCCGCTTTCATCCACACCGGCGGTGTGCGTGCATAGCCCACGCCG
>RFSP01000341.1 GCA_009923895.1 Betaproteobacteria bacterium
TCCTCGAAGACGACGGCCCGGCTGCGATGGTCCAGGCCGAGTCCGCCGTGGTGTTTGAGGAAGCGGGTTATTCCACCCTGGGTCCTCTGGCGATGAACCTGTTCGCGCCAGATGAAGGCAATATGCACCTCATGGAGGTGGTGGCCACCGCCGATCAGAAGAACCGGTGGTTGGCACCTTTGGCATCGGGCCAGCAGGCACAGGCAAAACCTATTTGGCTGTGGCCAGCGCGGTCGATGCTTTGGAGCGCAGCGCGGTACAGCGCATCATCTTGACCCGCCCGGCGGTTGAGGCAGGTGAAAAGCTCGGATTTTTACCAGGCGACTTGGGTCAAAAGGTTGACCCTTATTTGCGTCCTCTTTACGACGCGCTGTATGAGTTGATGGGTTTTGACAAGGTGCAAAAAGCGTTTGAGCGAAGCGCCTTGGAAATTGCACCCCTGGCTTTCATGCGCGGTCGCACCTTGAACAACGCTTTCGTCATCTTGGATGAAGCACAAAACACCACGCCAGAGCAAATGAAGATGTTCCTCACGCGCATCGGCTTTGGTGCCAAAGCTGTCATCACGGGTGATGTGAGTCAAATCGATTTACCCAAAGGTGCGCCCAGTGGTTTGGTGGATGCAGAGCGGGTGTTGCGACGTGTACCTGGCATCGCCATCACTCACTTCACCAGCAAAGACGTGGTGCGCCATCCTTTGGTGGCGCGCATTGTCGACGCCTACGACAAGCAGCGCAAAGCGGATTGAACATGGCGCTGGCAAAGCTTCAACTGTCTTTGCAGTTTGGTGATATTCCCTATGCAGCCAGACACCGACAGGCCTTGCCCCGTCATTTCGTCATGCGCTGCATCCGCCATGCTTTGGATGCAGATGCGGAAATGACGGTGCGCATCGTCGACGCCGAAGAAGGTCGAGCCTTGAACAGCAGTTATCGAGGCAAAGACTATGCGACCAATGTCTTGACGTTTGATTACGCGCAGTCACCGGTGGTCATGGCAGATCTGGTGTTGTGTGCGCCTGTGGTGGCGCAAGAAGCCAAGGAACAAGGCAAAACCTTGGCAGCACACTATGCACACCTGCTGGTGCATGGAACCCTGCATGCCCAAGGCTGGGACCATGAAACATCCTTGAAAGACGCACACGCCATGGAAGCGCGTGAGGTGGTCATCTTGGCCGGTTTAGGGCTGCGCAACCCCTACCGCTGAAAACTGTCATCGTCCAACAAACGGACGCGCACTGTTTTGCCTTTGATACGGCCTTTGGACAAACGCTCCACCGCTGTGCGGGCAATCGCCCTGTTCACCGCCACGTAGGTGGAAAACTCGTTCACATTGATCTTACCGATTTGATCGGCCGTGAAACCCGCCTCGCCGGTCATGGCCCCCAGCACATCGCCAGCGCGGATTTTTTCTTTGCGCCCACCCACAATTTGCAAGGTGCGCATCGGCGCTTGCAGCTTGTCGCCTGCCGAAGGTGTCAATGTCGACAGGGGTGCCCATTGGGACTCCTGACCCTGCAAGACCTCGATCCGCCCGACCGCCCCCATCTCGTCCAAGCTGGCCAGTGTCAACGCCAAGCACAGCCCAATGATGAAGAGCCGGTAAGCACCCATGCCCAGCGTCCAAGCGCCGCTGCCCAGCTCAATGCGCCCACGCAA
>RFSP01000342.1 GCA_009923895.1 Betaproteobacteria bacterium
CGCGGACCTGGGCATGAAGGTGGTGCTGGTGGAGCGTTACGCGGCGCTGGGCGGCGTGTGCTTGAACGTGGGCTGCATTCCCAGCAAAGCCCTGCTGCACGTGGCGTCCGTCATGGACGAGGTGAAACACTTCTCCTCTTTGGGCGTCTCCTTTGGCGCGCCCACGGTGGAGTTGCCCAAATTGTTGGCCCACAAAAATCAGGTGGTCAGCAAACTCACAGGCGGTCTTGGGGCCATGGCCAAGATGCGCAAAGTGACGGTCGTGAGGGGTTACGGCACCTTTGTGGGCTCTCACCACCTGCAGGTGGAAGTCACGTCCGGCACCGCACAAGACAAGACCGGCGCGACGCAAACGATTCAGTTCTCGCAATGCATCATTGCCGCGGGCTCTCAGGCGGTTCGACTGCCGTTCTTGCCTGATGACCCGCGCATTGTGGACTCCACCGGGGCCTTGCAATTGCGACAAGTCCCGCAGCGCATGCTGGTGATTGGGGGCGGCATCATCGGTCTGGAAATGGGAACGGTGTACTCCACCCTGGGCGCCAAGCTCGATGTGGTGGAAATGTTGGATGGCTTGATGCAAGGGGCTGACCGGGATTTGGTGAAGGTGTGGCAAAAGATGAACGCGCACCGCTTTGATCAGATCCGTCTCAAGACCAAGACCGTGGCTGCGCAGGCCACGCAAGACGGCATTCGCGTGCAATTTGAAGGTCTCGATGGCAGCAAGAGTGAAGGTCTGTACGACATGGTCTTGCAGGCCGTGGGACGCAGCCCCAACGGCAAGAAGATCGGTGCAGAAAAGGCCGGTGTGGTGGTCAATGAACGGGGTTTCATTCCAGTAGACGTTCAAATGCGCACCAACGTGCCTCACATCTTTGCCATCGGTGACATCGTGGGGCAGCCCATGTTGGCCCACAAGGCGGTGCACGAGGCCCATATCGCTGCCGAGGTGGCCGCCGGCGACGCCAAGGCCCAATTTGACGCGCGGGTGATTCCCAGCGTGGCCTACACCGACCCCGAAGTGGCCTGGGTGGGTTTGACCGAGGACGACGCCAAGGCAAGGGGCGTGGCCGTTAAAAAGGGCTTGTTCCCTTGGTCGGCATCAGGACGCGCCATTGCCAACGGCCGTGACGAAGGGTTCACCAAACTCCTGTTTGACGCCCAGACCCACCGGATCTTGGGCGGAGGCATCGTGGGCACGCATGCCGGAGACATGATCGGTGAGGTGGCGCTGGCCATTGAAATGGGGGCCGATGAGGTCGACATTGGCAAAACCATCCATCCGCACCCGACCCTGGGTGAGAGCATCGGCATGGCAGCCGAGGTGGCTCACGGGTCTTGCACCGACTTGCCGCCTGCCAAGCGCTGAGACTCGCCGGCCAGTGGACCAGGGGGGACCAGGGTTGGCCCGGCGTTGAGGCCCTCAAATATCGCCGCAGTGCAGCCCAAAGCTGCCGCGGCGGCGGTCTTCGTAGAAGTGCTCCAGCGTGGCCCGCACGGTCCTGAAGGCCAGATCGTTCCACGGAATCTCGGACTCTGCAAATAGCCGCACTTCGATGGTCTCGGGTCCCGGCGCAAACTGCACATCACACAGTCGCGCGCGGTAAAAGAGGTGGACCTGACCCGCGCGCACCACATTCAGAAGGCTGAACAGGCC
>RFSP01000343.1 GCA_009923895.1 Betaproteobacteria bacterium
CGGTGATGACGGCCCCGGCCATCATCATCTCCACATCTTGCACATGCTCGCGGGTCAACGAGGCCAGGGCCACTGGCAGGGTGTGCAGGTCACTGTCGGTCAATACGATGAGGGGCCACATGAAATCATTCCAGCTGCCCAAGAACGTCAAGACGGCCAGGGTCACCAGCACCGGCTTCATCAAAGGCAAGATGATCGTGGCAAAGATCCGAAACTCACCCGCCCCATCCATGCGAGCTGCTTCGATGAGTTCGTCAGGAATGCTCAGCGCATATTGCCGTACCAAGAAGATGCCGAAGATGCTTGCCAGCCCCGGTACCAGCACACCCGCCCAGGTGTTGACCCATCCCATGGCCTTGAGCATGAGAAACAGAGGCAACATGGCCACCTGCCCTGGAATCACCAGGGCGGCCAGCAGCAGCGCAAATAAAGACTCTCGTCCAGGAAATTTGAGTTTGGCAAAGGCGTACCCTGCGGCTGCGTTCAAGGCCACGGACAAGACGGTGGAGGCTGTGGCCACCCCCAGGCTGTTAAAGAAGGCGCGGCCGATGTGGCCCTCCACCCAAAGGTGGCGGTAGTGCGCGAGAGTGGGCGTACTTGGCCACCAGGGCGGCGGGTAGCTGCTCGCTGCCCCCGCCGGCATGAACGACGCTGACACCATCCACAGCAGCGGCAGCAGCGAAAACGCCGCCAGCACACACAGGCCCACATGCAACGCAACGCGGTGGAGATGGGTCTTCATGCTGCACCCCACCCCGCACGACGTGACACGCTGACCATCGTTCGTGTCACCGCCAAGATGATCAAGAACAGCAGGAATGCCACCGCGGACGCGGCGCCCAGATTCCACCAGCGAAAGCCTTCCTCGTACATCAGGTACAGCACGCTGACGGTGCTCTGCAAGGGGCCTCCTTGGGTCATCACATAAGGCTCGGCAAACAGTTGAAAGTAGCCGGCCGTGGTGAGCACGCTCACCATGAACAGCGTCGGGGCCAAACCGGGCAGCGTCACATCGACAAACCGGCGCCACGAGGAGGCCCCGTCCATGCGTGCGGCCTCATAGAGCTCTTGAGGGATGGCCTGCAATGCCGCCATGAGAATGATCATGTTGCCGCCGAAATTCTTCCAGGCGGCAAAGACGATGACCGTGGGCATAGACCAGCGGGGATCTCCCAACCAGTCCACGGGGTCCAGACCCCACCACCCCAGCATCTCATTGAGCAGGCCATAGCGCACATGCACCAGGTAACGCCAAATCACCGCCACGGCCACCAAGGTGGCGACCACCGGTGCAAACAGGGCCGTACGAAAAAGCGGCTTGAATCGAACGAGAGGTGACTGAAGCCAAACGGCCGACAGCAATGACAGACCGATTGATAAGGGCACGCCCACCACCACAAAATAAGCGGTATTGCCCAAGGATTGCCAGAACAATGGCAGTTGCAGCAACCGCCCGTAGTTGTCCAGCCCCACAAAGCGCAAGTTGCGCAGATCGGCCAGTGCGTAGATGTCAAAGTCGGTCAGGCTCAGTGCCAGCCCCATCACCACGGGAAGAAAAAAGAACAAACCAATGACACACAAGGCCGGGGCAATGAAAGCGCTGGAGATCCAGTGGCGACGAACGCTCATGGTGCAATCAAAGCCTGTGTG
>RFSP01000344.1 GCA_009923895.1 Betaproteobacteria bacterium
GAAGATTGCTTCGTCGCTGCGCTCCTCGCAATGACGGGAGGGTGCTTCGTCATTGCGAGGAGGCCGTCAGGCCGACGTGGCAATCTGATGGAGACCTGTCAGGCCTTGCCGCCGAGCAGCGAGGCCACTTTTTTCTTGGGGCGGATGTTGGCCGACAGGCTGCTGCGCTGTGTGGACCCCGAGGGCCCTGAGGACATGGGTGACCCGGAGGGTGTGGCCGTGGTGCGTTCCCAGGCGGCGGGCTCGGCGCTGGGGGCCGGCTCGTAGGGTTTGTCGAAAAACGGGTCGGTGGGCCTGGGAGGCGGGGCCGAGCGTCTGGATTGCGAGGCTCGCTCGCGCGCGTCATGGCCGGCCCCCTCGTCGCGAGAGTCCTCATCACGGCGGCGATAGCTGCGGCGGCGGTCGTCTTCGAGCTCGAAGGCCTCGAGATCGAGCTTTTTCTTGATGAGCTTTTCGATGTCGGACACCAGTCGCGAGTCGTCACGCGTGACCAGGGTGACAGCGAGACCCGAGGCGCCCGCGCGGCCGGTGCGGCCGATGCGGTGGACATAGTCCTCCGCATTGAAGGGCACGTCAAAGTTGAACACCGCTGGCAAGTCAGCAATGTCGAGGCCCCGCGCCGCCACATCGGTGGCCACGAGCAAATCGACCTCGCCGGCCTTGAAAGCGGCCAGCGACTTCAGACGCTCGTCCTGGGACTTGTCGCCATGCAAGGCCGCTGTGCGCAAGCCGTCGCGCTCGAAGGAGCGGGCCAGGCGTGCGGCGCCGAGTTTGGAGTTGACAAACACGATGGCCTGCTTGAGGTCGCGGTCGCGCAAGATTTGGCGGATCACCCCGCGTTTGTCGTCGTCGGACACGCTGTAAAAGCGCTGCTCGACGGTGGAGGCGGTGGCATTGGGGCGCGCCACTTCGACCGTGATGGGGTCTTGCAGATAGCTTTGTGCCAGGCGTTTGATTTCGGGTGAAAACGTGGCCGAAAACAGCAAAGTCTGACGCTGCTTGGGCAGATAGGCCAAGATGCGCTGCAGGTCGGGCAAGAAGCCGATGTCGAGCATGCGGTCGGCCTCGTCAAGCACCACATACTCCACCTGATTGAGCACGCAGTTCTTGGCTTCAATGTGGTCCAACAAGCGGCCTGGGGTGGCGATGAGCACTTCGACCCCGCCCTTGAGGACCAGGGTCTGGGGCTTCATGTCGATGCCGCCAAAGACGACGGTGGAGCGCAGCTGGGTGTGCTTGGCGTAGGCCTTGACGTTGTTGGCCACCTGGTCGGCCAGCTCACGCGTGGGGGCCAAGACGAGCGCGCGCACGGGATGGCGTGCCGGCGAGGCGCTGGCGTTTTCGTGACGCAGCATCTTTTGCAACAACGGCAAGGTAAAGGCGGCCGTCTTGCCGGTGCCGGTCTGAGCCGCTCCCATGACGTCGCGGCCGGCCAGGACGATGGGAATGGCCTTGGCCTGGATGGGCGTCATGGAGGTGTAGCCGCTGTCAGCGACTGCACGCAGCAGCTTGGGGTCGAGCGCGAGGGTGTCAAACCGCGCGGGAGGGGGCGGCGCGATGTCGGCGCCGCTGGCGCGGCGGAGCGCATGGTC
>RFSP01000345.1 GCA_009923895.1 Betaproteobacteria bacterium
ACAACATCTTGCGATAGTTCTCGGCGCCCTCGTTCACAAATCCGCGCACCTCGTTGTTGTAGTCAAACATCATGTTGATGCGCTCAGGCGTGTAGGCATCCCAAGCCGCGAAGACCAGCAGGTGCGAGCCCTCGGTGATCTGGGCCTGTCCATTGGCTACCGCCTTGATCTTTTCGCGGATGTCGGCATTGGTGATCAAAATGATCTCGAAGGGTTGCAACCCGCTGGACGTGGGCGCCAGGCGCGCCGCCTCCAAGATGCGCTCCACCTTGTCTTGGGGCACGGTCTTGGCCGGGTCCATCTTTTTGGTGGCATAGCGCCACTGCAGCTTTTTGATCAAATCCATGGCGAAAATTTCGGTGAAGGGGGGGGGGAATTGAGGGAAAAGTACAACCTTTCATCCTACCTTGAACACGAAAAAGGTGCACAAGCCGGTCAAACCGCTTACGATTGACGGCCAAGACGCTGAAATTGCGGGGTTTGTTATGGTGCGCCTGATCATTGAGTTCATTCTTGCTGTGGTGTTGGCGGTGGCCATCACGCTGGCCGCCGTGTGGGGTTCTGAGGCCAAGCGTCAGCGCAAGGAAATTTCCACCTACACCACCGCGCTCAAGGCCGCCGAAGAGAAGATCGAGGCCCTGGAGACCCAGAACGAAGAGTTGCAAGAAAAGGTCAAGCACGCCGCTCATGCAGCGCCTCATTGGGGCTATGCAGGCGAAATGAACCCGGCCAAGTGGGGAGAGGCCTTTCCCACCTGTGGCACCGGCAAAGCGCAAGCACCTCTGGACATCAAAGGGCCCTTTGAGAAGTCAGACGTGACGCTGAAAGTGGACTACAAAATGGGTCCGCTGAAGGTCTTGAACAACGGTCACACCATTCAGGTCAATGTGGACCCCGGCAGCAAGCTCATCGCGGGCGACAAGTCCTACAACCTGCTGCAGTTTCACTTTCACCGCCCCAGCGAAGAGCTCATTGACGGCAAACCCGCCGCCATGGTGGCGCACTTCGTCCACAAGAGCGACGAGGGCAACCTGGCCGTCATTGGCGTGCTCATCAACGAGGGCAAAGAAAACGCCCTGCTCAAGCAAATCTGGAAGCACGCTCCGACCAAAGAAGGCCCCGAGGTCACGGTGCCCGACGCCCGAATCGATCCCAAGAGCCTGATGCCCCTGAAGATGAATTTCTATTCCTACGAGGGATCGCTCACCACCCCCCCTTGCACGGAGGGCGTGCGATTCTTCATCTTGAAGACGCCTGCCACCCTGACCAAGGAGCAAGTGGAACAATTCCCGTTCAAGCTCAACGCGCGTCCGGTGCAGCCGCAAAACGGCCGCAAGATCACCGAGGGCTGATTCACCGAGGGCAGATCGCCGCACTCATTGCCGATCAAAACGGCCGCGGCGTCCTTACAGCACCTTGCTCAGGAACTGCCTTGTGCGGTCCTGCGCCGGGTGCTCAAACAGCTGGTCGGGCGGCCCTTCTTCCACCAAGCGGCCTTCGTCTAAAAAGAGCACCCGGTCGGCCACCCGCCGGGCAAAACCCATCTCGTGCGTGACGATGACCATGGTCATGCCCTCTTCGGCCAAGGTT
>RFSP01000346.1 GCA_009923895.1 Betaproteobacteria bacterium
ACAGAGCGATGCAGTGGGAAGGGCCCGGCGTGCACACCATGAGCATGGATGACCGGATGACCATCGCCAACATGGCCATTGAGGCGGGGGGGAAGAACGGCATTTTCCCATGCGACCAGAAGACGATCGACTACGTGCGCGAGCGCGTGGAGGAGAACGGCACGAGGAAGGACTTTGATCCGGTGGAACTAGACCGTGAACAGACCTTCATGTACGACAAGGTGTTCGACCTTTCCAAATTGGAGCCCACCGTGGCGTGCCATCCGGATCCGGGCAACCGCAAGCTGGCGAAGGAAATGACCAGTGTGAGTCTGGACCGCGCCTACATCGGTTCCTGCACGGGCGGAAAAACCAGCGACTTCTTGGCCTTCGCCGAGGTGGTGCGCGGGAAATCCTTCCACCAATCGTCATCCGATACGCGCTCGCCACGCACGCCGTACCAGCCCGGGGCCCCGGGGCCAAACTGCCACGGCAGTTCGCCGTCATGACGCAAGCGCCATGCGTGCCGTGACCTGCCAGCCACCTGGTCTTGGGGCAACCAATTCAATCCGGCCTCGCCAGAAAACGCAGGCTCCAGGTAGCGGAACTCGCCATCGGCACTCAGGCCGCGCCGGGTTGCGATCTTGGGGGTCAAGGTGAGGTCGCGGTTGGGCGCCAAGTTCAAGTAGTAAGGCACCGCCACCTCAAAACCGCTGCGACTGTCGAGGTTGATGTTGGGTGGCAACCAACCCGACCGGCGTGCATCACTGGTGGGAAAACTCAGCCGAGGCCAGACGAGCAAAGGCACGCCCAAGAATTGCAACCGTGCTGCAGTGGCTGTGCCCTCTTGCGCCTGCAAGTCCAGCTCCACCCGCTGGGCCGTGAGCATCCAGGCGGGGTCTGCGCTGCCGTCTCTGGGGCAACTGGTGTAGAGGGCTTGCGTGGCAGCGAGCCGCTGGTTGCCGAGAAAATCAATGCGCTCGGCACGCCCCCCTGCGCCAGAGCGCTGGAAATCAAATTCCGGCTTCAGGAAGAAGCCCAAGAAATCTTGCACCTGCAGCTCCAGTCGGGGCCCGCGATAGGTCGCGCCTTCTCGCTGCACCCACACACGCCCCGAGGCCACCGCCTTGTCGTCGCCAAACGTGTATTCAAGGGTGTCGGAACGAATCAGCAAAGGTCCTCGGCGAAACTCCACGTCTCCGCGGGCTTGCGCCTGAGACTCAGGTTGGCCTTCCAGCTCGCGGGCCTGCAGTTGCCCTGGGAGCGCGACGGGGGTGACAGGAGCGGCGGCTGGGGCGGCTTGCACCACCCCAATGAGCGCTGGGGCCACCAAAGAGGCCACGAGCGCCATCCGCGACATCGGGGGCCAAGGCGACCCAAAAGACGGCAACAAAGAGGAGGAAGGTGTTGGCACGGCGGGTTTGTAGAATCGATTATCCATGAGCAATTCCACTGCCCGCACCGCCATCGCGGCCATCTCTTGGGCCGACCCTGAACGCGAAGCGGCTTTTCACCGCTGGCTGAGCGGCATCGCCAGCACCTTCGGTCTGGAACCCCCCACCTTGGCGCTGGCATCGGCCGATGCCA
>RFSP01000347.1 GCA_009923895.1 Betaproteobacteria bacterium
GGTGGATTGCCGCGTCGGCCTGCGGCCTCCTCGCAATGACGGCTGAGAGCCGTGGCCTCCTCGCAATGACGGCTCGTGCCCGGCCTCTTCGCGCCGCCAAAATCAGTGTAAACCCTAGGTAGTGAGGCCTTTGAGGGCCGTAATGATCGAGGGTTGAATTTTTCACAACCTTGCGGAGACCCTTCCCATGACCGAACCCAAAAAGACCAGCCGCCGTGGCCTGATCAAAGGTGCAGCTGTTGCAGCCGGTGCCTTGTCGGCGCCGATGATTTCCAAAGCCGAGACCGTTTCTTTCCGGTTTCAAAGCACATGGCCGGCCAAGGACATCTTTCACGAGTACGCCAATGACTTTGCCAAGAAGGTCAATGACATGGCGGGTGGCCGCCTGAAGATCGAGGTGTTGCCTTCGGGCGCTGTGGTGCCGGCCTTCCAGTTGCTGGACGCAGTGAACAAGGGGACCTTGGACGGCGGCCATGGCGTGTTGGCGTATCACTACGGCAAGAGCACGGCCTTGGCGCTGTGGGGGTCGGGCCCGGCGTTTGGCATGGACCCCAACATGGTGTTGGCTTGGCACCAGTACGGTGGCGGCAAACAGCTGTTGGAAGAGATCTACAAGGGCCTGAACATTGACGTGGTGTCGTTTGTGTACGGCCCCATGCCGACGCAGCCTTTGGGATGGTTCAAGAAGCCGATCGCCAAGGTCGCTGACATCAAGGGCCTGAAGTACCGCACCGTGGGTCTGGCCGTGGACATCTTCACGGAGATGGGCGCTGCGGTGAACCCGCTGCCGGGCGGTGAAATTGTGCCGGCGCTCGACCGTGGCTTGATTGACGCGGCCGAATTCAACAACGCCTCGTCAGACCGGGTGTTGGGATTCCCGGACGTGGTGAAGAACTGCATGCTGCAAAGCTTCCACCAGTCGGGCGAGCAGTTTGAGATTCTGTTCAACAAGAGCAAGTACAACGCCTTGCCCCAAGAGCTCAAGTCGATCATCGACTATGCCGTGCAGGCCAGCTCGGCGGAGATGAGCTGGAAGGCCATCGACCGCAACTCCAAGGACTACGAGGAGATGAAGAAGCAGGGCATCAAGTTCTACAAGACGCCCGACGCCATTTTGCAGGCCCAGCTGGAAGTCTGGGACAAAGTGGTGGCCAAGAAGTCGGCCGAGAACCCCGCGTTCAAGAAGGTCATGGACTCGCAGCGCGCATTCGCAGCGCGTGCAGGCCAATGGCAAAACGACTACATGGTCGACTTCAAGATGGCCTACAACCGCTACTTCGGCAAGAAGAAGGCTTAATCTCTTAGGTTACGTCCAGCAACAACCCACCCGAGCACTCGGGTGGGTCTTTTGTTTTCATGAGAGTCTCGAATGACTGTTCAGCAGCTTTTGAAGACCGCTGATGGCATCAGTACCTGGGTTGGCAAGGCGTTTGCCTGGCTGATCGTGGCACTGATGCTCATGGTGGTGGTGGAAGTCTTTAAGCGCTATGCGTTGAACGCGCCCACGGCGTGGATTTTTGATGCCAGCAACATGATGTACGGCACGCTGTTCATGATGTGCG
>RFSP01000348.1 GCA_009923895.1 Betaproteobacteria bacterium
CTTGCTCCTGGTATCGCAGTTCACTTTGGCCGCAGACACGAGCGGCGGCAATCGCCCGAGCTTTACAGGCGCCGCGCCTCCCGCGCTGGGTCAGGCGCTGTTCGATGAGGTGGTGCGTTGCGCGCGGGAGCAGCACGCGGATGTGGCCACCGGTCGTTTTGGGGCCGACATGCAAGTGCACCTGATCAACGACGGGCCGGTCACCATTCCGATGCGCATCGGGCACTGATCTTTCGTCGACCCCATGAAAAAAGGCTTGCTCCTTTCGAAGCAAGCCTTTCGCGGGAGCGATCCCGGCAGGACTTACATGTCCATGCCCATGCCGCCCATGCCACCCATGCCGCCGCCACCCGGCATGGCAGGAGCGTCTTCCTTGGGGGCCTCGGCGACCATGCACTCGGTGGTGAGCATCAGGCCAGCCACCGACGCGGCGTTTTGCAGCGCGGTGCGGGTGACCTTGGTCGGGTCCAAAATGCCCATGTCGATCATGTCGCCATAGGTGCCGTTGGCGGCGTTGTAGCCGTAGTTGCCCTTGCCTTCGAGCACCTTGTTGACCACCACGCTGGGCTCGTCGCCAGCGTTGGCCACGATTTCGCGCAGGGGTTGCTCCACGGCGCGCAGCACGATCTTGATGCCAGCGTCTTGGTCGTGGTTGTCACCCTTGAGGCTGCCGATGCCGGCACGGGCACGCAGCAGCGCCACGCCACCACCGGCCACGATGCCTTCTTCCACCGCAGCGCGGGTGGCGTGCAGGGCGTCTTCCACGCGGGCCTTCTTTTCCTTCATCTCGACTTCGGTGGCAGCACCCACCTTGATCACAGCCACGCCACCGGCCAACTTGGCAGTGCGCTCTTGCAGCTTCTCGCGGTCGTAGTCGCTGGTGGCTTCCTCGATCTGAACCTGGATCTGGTTGACCCGGGCCTTGATGTCGGCTTCCTTGCCAGCACCGTCGATGATGGTGGTGTTTTCCTTGCCCACTTCGACACGCTTGGCCTGGCCCAGATCGGCCAGGGTGACCTTCTCGAGCGTCAGGCCCACTTCTTCAGCAATGACCTTGCCGCCCGTGAGGATGGCGATGTCTTCCAGCATGGCCTTGCGGCGATCGCCAAAGCCAGGCGCCTTGACCGCGCAGACTTTCAGCACGCCACGGATCGTGTTGACCACCAGGGTGGCCAGCGCTTCACCGTCGACTTCTTCGGCAATGATCAACAGCGGACGGCCGCTCTTGGCCACGGCTTCGAGGGCCGGCAGCAGTTCGCGGATGTTGCTGATCTTCTTGTCGTGCAGCAGCACGTAGGGGTTCTCAAGAATGGCCGACTGCTTCTCAGGGGTGTTGATGAAGTAGGGGCTCAGGTAGCCGCGGTCGAACTGCATGCCTTCCACGACGTCGAGCTCGTTGTTCAGGCTCTTGCCGTCTTCCACCGTGATGACGCCGGTCTTGCCGACCTTGTCCATGGCGTCGGCAATGATCTGGCCGATGGACTCGTCAGAGTTGGCAGAAATGGAGCCGACTTGGCTGATTTCCTTGCTGGTGGTGGTGGGCTTGGTGGCC
>RFSP01000349.1 GCA_009923895.1 Betaproteobacteria bacterium
CCTGCAAAGTGCCAGGGCGTCCGTAATGCAACACCTGCGGGTCTTCGTGAAACCTGTCACCCACGCCATGCCCACAAAACTCGCGCACCACCGAGAACCCCGCGTGTTCGGCAAAGGTCTGTATGGCATGCCCAATATCGCCCAACCTTGCGCCCGGGCGAATCTTGGCGATGCCCTTCCACATGGCGTCGTAGGTGATGGCGCAAAGCCGGCGCGCCGCGATGGACGTCTCGCCAATGAGGTACATGCGACTGTTGTCACCATGCCATCCATCTTTGATGACGGTGACGTCCACGTTCAAGATGTCGCCCTCTCGCAGCGGACGCTCGTCGGGGATCCCGTGGCACACCACGTCGTTGAGCGACGTGCACAGCGATGCCGGGTAGGGCGGATAGCCGGGGGGCTGGTAACCCAGGGTGGCCGGTATGGCCTGTTGCACCTGGGTGATGTACTCGTGCGCCAGTCGGTCGATCTCCAGCGTGGTGATGCCGGGCCGGATGTGCTCGGTCAACATGTCCAACACCTCGCTGGCCAGCCGGCCGGCGACGCGCATGCCTTCAATTTCTGCTTCTGTTCGGATGGAAATGGCCATGGGTGGCGATTATCCCACCCCCGATAAAATCAGCGCTTGACCCGCGCCTCATCGCCTCATCGAAAGAATCCATGCCTACCCCCCGTCTGACCCTCACCGCCTTTGATGGGGGACGTGCCCTCTCGGATTTCCGGGCCCGCTCCCTCCTGGAAGCATTGCGGGGTGTGGATCCGGCCATCGAGGCGGTGAGTGCCCGTTTCGTCCACTGGGTGGCCTCTGACGTGGCCTTGCCGCCCCCGGTGCATGCCCAATTGGCCGCCTTGCTGGACTATGGCGACCCGGCCGAGCAGGTGGCAGACGGTGCTTCATTGATTCTCGTCATGCCCCGAGCCGGCACCGTGTCCCCTTGGGCGAGCAAGGCCACAGACATCGCCCACAACTGCGGTTTTGCCATCCGGCGCGTTGAGCGGGTGACGGAGTTTCACCTCCAAAGAAAGAAGGGCCTTTGGACTGCCGCCAAACCGCTCACGCAGGCACAGCAAGAGGCGCTGGCGGCGTGCTTGCACGACCGCATGACCGAGAGCGTGGCATTTGAGCGCGAGGCCGCCCGCCAATTGTTTGAGGAACACGCCGGTATGCCCATGGTTCACGTGGATGTGCTGGGCATGGGGCGGGTGGCCCTGGAGCAAGCCAATGCGCAGTTTGGCCTGGCCCTGTCCGACGACGAAATTGACTATCTCGTGGAGGCCTTCGCCCGGTTGAAGCGCAACCCCACCGACGTGGAGTTGATGATGTTCGCGCAGGCCAACAGCGAGCATTGCCGTCACAAGATTTTCAACGCCCAGTTCACCATCGACGGGCAGCCCCAAGACCTGTCGATGTTCGGCATGATCCGCAACACCGAAAAGGCCTCACCGCAAGGCACTGTGGTGGCCTACAGCGACAACGCCGCCATCATGGAAGGTGGAC
>RFSP01000350.1 GCA_009923895.1 Betaproteobacteria bacterium
CTCACCGAGGGCACCCACACCCTGAGCGCCAAAGTCAGCGATGCCGCCGGCAACACCAGCGCAGCCTCAGCCAGCCTGGACATCACCGTGGACCTCAGCGCCCCAAGCCAGCCCACACTGGCCATCGAGCGGGCCATCACCAACAACAACCAACCCACCCTCAGCGGCACCGCCGAGGCCTTTGCCAGCGTCCAGCTCTTCGAGAACAACACCCTGCTGGGCACCACCAAGGCCGACAAGAACGGCAACTGGAGCGTTCAAAGCACCAAGCTCACCGAGGGCACCCACACCCTGAGCGCCAAAGTCAGCGATGCCGCCGGCAACACCAGCGCAGCCTCAGCCAGCCTGGACATCACCGTGGACACGGCAGTGACCGCCCCCAAAGGACTGGCACTCGCCTTAGGAAGTGACAGCGGAGTTTCTGCATCAGACAACGTCACCAATCGCACAACTCCCACATTCGTCGGATCGGGCGCGGAAGCTGGGGCCACCATCAAGTTGTTTGATTCTGATGGCACCACCGTATTGGGAACCGCGATCGCCGATAGCGCTGGCCGTTGGAGCATTGCCAGTAGGTTTCTTGGCGACGGCAAACACACATTGACAGCCAAGCAAATAGACATCGCGGGCAATACGAGCGATGCTTCGGCGACCATTGAGGTTACCGTGGACACCGTAGCAACGGCGCTGAAGGCTTTGGTCCTGGAGGCAGACTCTGACAGTGGGAGTTCAACCTCTGACAACGTCACCCAAATTACCAAACCTACGATTGCAGGGGCTGGTGCAAAAGCGGGATCCACTGTCATTTTGTATGACACCGATGGCCAAACCGTCTTGGGCAGTGCCACAGCCGACAACGCTGGCAATTGGCGGATCACGAGCAGCACGCTGACCGATGGCACTCACGTTCTTACCGCCAAGCAAACGGACGCAGCGGGAAACATCAGCATAGCCTCTGGGCCATTGAATATCACCATAGATTCCACGCCCAATCTTGCGCCATCCGTAGCATCGGTCTTTGATGACAAAGGAACAGTCACTGGCCCGCTCACAAACGGCGGGCGCACCGATGACACCGACCTCATCGTGCGCGTATCGTTATTGGGGACAAATGCCATCGCTGGTGACAAGGTTCAACTTTACAACGCTGCAACGTCGCTCGGTTCGGCCGTGAAGTTGACGTCAACAGACATCCTCAAGGGATATGTAGAGGTGGCCACGGGTACTCTGACAAATGGATCGACGTACACCTTGAGCGCAAGAATCATTGATGTAGCAGGCAATGAAAGCTCCAGCTCAACTGCGTTCACAGCCACTGTTGACACAACCGCTCCCAGTGGACGCATGTTAGACGGCCTGATTGCTGGGGCGAAGATCTACGAAGACACCAATGACAACAGTGTTGTCGATGCTGGTGACGAGCGTGTCGGCTACACCGACTCGAGCGGTAACGTCGTGTTTGACAAAGCCCTCAGTGGCACAAAGGTACTGCTGGGAACCG